>JAGPAO010000106.1 GCA_018063805.1 Synergistaceae bacterium
TGGATGGATTCGAACCATCGATGGCGGATCCAAAGTCCGCTGCCTTGCCGCTTGGCTACACCCCAAGGGCGACAGATATTATAGCCGTAATTGCACCCAAGATGCAAGCTCTATTTTAGATGAATTTCAACCCAAAAATCTGCGGCGTCTTTTCCGTAGGTGGCTTATGTTAAAATATGAAAATAAGCACAGTACATACCATTCTTAAAAGCTATAATCAGTGCTACAATACAAACACAACATCCAGAACTTGGAGTTCCGAACCTACACGCCCAATCAGCCTTGCTCAGCCTCATTTATGTCGATCATATCTTCCCGATCAAGAGCGTCATACTGTAGGGCATCGCCTTTTTGTCTCTGATTTTGATATAGCCCCGCCAACTCTGAAAACTGTTCCTTAATGCTTGATGGAGACTCAACACAAAAAGAATATAGCGTTTGAAACCTTATCATTCTATTACCAAGTTTATTGATTCCCTCCGAGGAAGCTAACTTGTATTTCTTAATTCCCTCATTGATGCTCCGCAATTCATCGTTAGGAAAGTCAATGTCATATTCATTCCGAAAGAGATTGTAGGCAAAAACAAACGCCTTAAATTTCCCAAACATATCCTCTTTGTATTCTTTGTTATCATCAATTAATTTAAAAACAAAGCTGAACAAAGTATACATTTGAGCCTTCTTTGAAATAAATGAAAATGTTGTCTTGTCACAAAGCTTATCGATAATATCCATTGCATTTTCAATTTTTTTTGTCAACACGACGTCTTCATCAAAAGAGCTAGCGAAATCATCGTAATAATCATTTATTTTCTTGCCATTTGTTTGATCAATAATACCCTCTGCGGCTAGAATATATATAGAGCAACAATATGCAACATCACCCATCCTCCTTGCATCTAAAGAACTAAATACTTTATGGTTTTTCCAGAAATCCATAGTGGATAGAGCTTTTGACATCTCGCCAAATTCACTTTCCGTACTGTTTCTTTTTTCTTGCGGGTTCAAGCTGTAATCTGTAAGATTTAAACGATAGAACATTCCAGTGATATTTTCTATTGTGAATGATCGATCTATATTTACGATTGATATATCGTAAGACCAAATTTTGTTTTTATGCTCAGTTTCCAACTCTACAAAAGATCGGTCGCTGCAGTTTTCCCTAACAGTTGAATCTAAAAGGTGTTTGCTAGTTAAGCGAAATTCCTCAGTGCCTCCTGAGAGAAAATCGACAATAGAAGTTATCCTCTGTTGTCCATCAACAATATGCGTCACTGTTTCTCCTGTTTCAGGATCAAGGATTGCAGGCCAAAAGAATACCTCTGGTATAATTAAATCCATTAATATCGTTTCTATAAGCCTGACTTTGTCTTGCTCCACCCAAACCTTCCTGCGTTGGTAAGATGAATCGACAATAAGCCGACCGTTTCTGAAATCATCATATATCTCTTTCACTGTCTTAGTATTTCTACGAAATAATAGAGCCATCACATACACCTCGCTTAATTTTTCTCAGTCCTTGCAAATGATAATCCTCAAAATCGTCCCATTTTCTATATAAGCGATAGTTAATGTCATGCTGCACGAATAAATTGGAATGCAGTTCTTTTTTTGAAGTAATCGAAATAGCATTCCAGTCTTTCCTACAGCCATCTATTTTTTGTAAATGATTCTCATTAATATATCCTCTATATACAGCTGTTGGGATATACTCATACAAGGCATTATACTTAAATTTATACGATTTCCTGAGCAAACCCCAAAAAAACTCAAATAAACATTCCGAAATAATTACAATATCTATATCAGAAGTTTTTCTCCCTTTTCCATCAACACAAAATGGCTTGAAGCATTTTGAAGCTAACTCAGGCTTATCAGAAGGTGGGGTTAGGCTGTAACCAATTTTGCCGCTCCCAACCATTCTTATATGTGCCTGATCAATATTAAATCCGTTGCTTATTATTGAGTTGAATTCTGTTGCTATTTCTGAGATACGCCCCGACGAAACAGATAGCACATTTTCAAAGTACCAATTATCATCGCTTAAAATATATTTGTTATATATCATCTGAACATCTAAATTCCTTATGTCGTTTGTTAGCTCGCATAATGTAAATGCCACTCAGGTCACCATCCTTTATAGTAATCTAAAAACGCTTCTTTAGTTTACGGCATTGGCATATAGCAGATATTTTCTCTACAGTGAAAGATGGTTTAGTGCAACAACAAGATTATATACTGTTATTCTTTACATACAACCACCTCTAAATAATCTCTTATTGTATCGGCTAAAGCCTTTGATAAAAGATATGGAACACCATTTCCAATAGTTTTAAACATATCTGAAAGGCTCATTTCAGGAGGAAGTTCAAACTCTTTTGGCAATGACTGTATTGCCAATGCTTCGGAAGCTGAAATCCGCCGTACTTTATATGGATGTAGATGAACCTCATTGTTACCATAGGCAGCTGTAGGTGAATAACGCCAACGGTGTAACCGTTTGTAAGATTTTTTACTTACATCACCTTCATCTATGCTTTTCATTCTTGATAATCCGGCCCGAGGCTTAAAGCATGCCTTGGCATTGGGATGATTTACAACATCATTCTTGTCAAACCAGTATTGAACGGTTAGTTCTCGGATTACTTGTTGACTTGCTCCCCGTTGAGACTCTTCTGTAAATATATCGGTATCAGGCCAAGAAGCGCTTGTTATCTGATCAAGCGAATATACAGCATTAGCATCCCACGGAAAATTAAGGAGTTGCGTTTTTATGTAGCTGTCTTTTTTTAAATTTTTCTTATTCACACCAAAAAGCAAAATTCTATCTCGGTCTTGAGGCACCCCAAACTCCATTGCATTTGTTAAACGTTCTGTAGTACAATAACCTGCCTTATGTAATCGACTTTTCAATTCTTCATAAAAAGCACGATGCCGCACTGTACGCCATAGTCCTTTTACATTTTCAAACAAGAAAAAATCTGGGGACATTTCTACTATGAGATTAATGTACGTCGAAGACAATTTGCCATTTCCACCATCTTTACCTTTATTTTTTCCCCCTACAGAAAAATCAGGGCATGGTGGTCCCCCTATAAATCCAATTAAGCTATTATTTTTTCTAGCATCTTTAATATATTCCTGCAAATCTTTTTTTAAGCCATTAAAATATTCACTAATATCAGTATTATGATATCCATATTTTGGAGAACGCATTTTCATTTTTTCTCTTGAGTAAACATAAGCATTCATGAATGATGTTGAAAGTTCATTAACAAAATCAACCTCATACCCAGATTTTTCAAAACCTAAGTCAAGAAAACCACTGCCCGAAAAAAACGAAAAAATCACAAGTTTCTTGTGCATTTACACTAGCCCCTTCTTTTCAGATCTTATTGGCTACATAAAGAGCTTTCTCGGTAAGAGATACTTATCTCTTGCGGGGGCCCTGCTCCAAAACATCCGTTTTCTTTTAATTCGACGATCATTGCATTTACTTGCTTCTTGTTTCTCTGTACAAATCCAGCAAGATTTTGCTGAATTTGCGGAATAATCATTTCCCATTGTACTTCTATTTACAGATCAATCACATATCGCAGAACATTATAGCCAGTATTTTAGAGAAACATAAAAATATCAACATATTCACCAGCACATTTCGTTGTCTCACTGGAACCTCAGTTCTATTTTTCATGTTCTCAGTCGTATACTTGAGAACTCATATCCTATCAAGCTACTTGTTCGTATATGCCCCAGTACGCAATCGGTAAATCTTGAAGTTAAGACCGCCAACAGGGCTAAGCGGGGTCGTTAGGTCTCATTCCCGCAAAAACCCGCGGCCCGTTCCAATCGGTTTCGGATGGCGCGGCCGATCCCCTCTTGGGGGGGGAGTTCGGCAACCAGAATTTCGGCTCCGGAATTTTCCAGCTGGCGCAGGCTCGAAAAAAGAGCGTGTGCGTAGGCCTCCAACGTTTCGGGGCGGATGGATTGCAGCGGGTTTCCGGGGGGAGTATGGATCCCCACATAAGCCCATGTTCTCCCGCTTGCTTCTAAGGCGTCCACAAGCTCATTTCCGCCCTCCCATAGGAGCAATGGTATAACAGGAGCATAGTGTCGGTAACGCGTCCCCGGAGAGCGCGTCAAGGCCTCTCCCGAGAGAGGGATTTTTAGCTCTCCGAGAAACAGCGTCAACTCCTCCGCCGTAATGCCCCCGGGCCGAAGCAGAAGGGGCTCCTCACCGCTGACGTCTAAAACCGTTGATTCCACGCCGATGCGCGTGCTCCCTCCATCCAGAATCAGATCGACTCGGTCTCCAAAATCCATCCGGACGGACTGTGCCTCGGTCGGGCTTGGCCTGCCGCTTCGGTTTGCAGAGGGAGCCGCAAGCGGCACCCCGGACGCTTTTATCAATTCCAGCGCGACGGGATGAGAGGGCATTCGCACCGCGACGGTAGCAAGCCCTCCCCTCGTCTCCAATGGAACGCAGTCTTTGGCTGGCAATACGAGCGTGAGGGGGCCGGGCCAAAAGGCCTCCGCCAGCTCAACCGCGCGCGAATCCATCAGACAAATCGCCTGCGCTTCTTCGATACTGCTTACGTGCAGAATCAACGGGTTATCCTGCGGACGCCCCTTGGCCTCGAAAATGCGCCGCACAGCCGCCGCGTCCAACCCATTCGCGCCCAAACCGTAGACCGTCTCCGTCGGAAAAGCGACGAGACCCCCTCGGCGGATGATTTCCGCACCCAGGAGAATCAAATCCGAGTCGGGTTTCAGCGGGTCGATCCGCCGCAGCGTATCGCGGCTCAAGCGGATTCCCCCGCGTTAAAATTTTCCCAAAAGTTTCGCATAAATTCAGGGTAGCGCCCCTCTATAATCGCCGTGCGGGCATCGCGCATCAGGTGCACGAGGAAGTGCAGATTGTGCCAACTGCAGAGCCTGGCCGCCAGGATTTCCCCGGATCGGTGCAAATGACGAATGTAGGCCCGCGAAAAGTTGCGGCACGCATAGCAACTGCACTCGGAATCGATGGGGGAAAAATCGCGCGTTAGATTTTGTTTTTTGATATTCAAGCGCCCAAATCGCGTCAAGAGCGTGCCATTACGCCCATTTCGAGTGGGGAGCACGCAGTCAAACAGATCGATGCCCCGAGCCACTCCTTCGACAAGGTTAGAGGGAAAGCCCACGCCCATCAGATAGCGGGGTTTGTCCACCGGCATCACCGGTTTGAGCACGTCCAACATCGCGTACATGTCCTCGTGCGATTCCCCTACGGAAAGGCCGCCGATGGCGTACCCCGGAAAATCAAGCTCCGTAAGCCTCTGGGCGCATTCAACGCGCTGATCCTCAAAAATCGCTCCTTGAACGATGCCGAAGAGCGCCTGATCCTCCCGATGGTGCGCTTTTTTACAGCGGAGAGCCCATCGTAGCGTCCGCTCCAAAGCCTCTCTGGATCGTTTCTTTTCCACCGGAAGCGAGACGCACTCGTCAAAGCACATGGCGATATCGCTCCCCAACTGCTCCTGCACGCGGATGGAGAGCTCCGGGGTCATAAAGTGTCGCGCTCCGTCGATATGAGAGCGGAACGTCACCCCTTCCTCCTCTATCTTGTTCATGCTGGAGAGGGAGAAGACTTGGAACCCCCCGCTATCGGTCAAAATAGGGTGCTTCCACCCCATGAAGGCATGCAGCCCCCCGGCCTCTTCCACTAAATCCGCGCCGGGGCGCAAATAAAGGTGGTACGTATTGCCGAGAATAATCTGCGCCCCCAACTGTTCCAACTCGGGTGGGGACATTGCCTTAACGGTTCCCTGTGTCCCCACGGGCATAAAAACCGGCGTTTCAATGACACCATGCGGCGTGGTGAATTCCCCCGCTCTGGCACCGGTAACGGGGCAGGTCGCGATTAATTTGAACTCAAACATGAGCCGCACCGGAACGGTTAAAGAGATTCTCTCCGTTTTTCCATACGGCTTCAGAAAAATCAGCCAGTGAAAGACCGCGCAGTTCCGCTATTTTTTCGTACACTTCGCGGACATAGGCGGGCTCATTTTGCTTTCCTCTATATTTTTGCGGGGCCAAATAGGGGCAATCCGTCTCGCAGAGGATGCGATCCAACGGCACTTTTTCCGCAACGGCCCGCAGCTCGTGGCTCTTGGGGTACGTCAGAGGGCCGGCAAAGGAAATATAAAAACCGAGGGCAAGCGCGCGTTGTGCATCCGTCCAATCACCCGAAAAACAGTGAATAACCCCGCCGCACTGCTCCGCATGGGCTTTTTCCAACAGCGTCATCGCCTCGGAATACGCATCCCCCGTTCGGCGATCCGTTGCATTGCGCAAATGGACGAGAAGCGGTTTTCCGGCCCTTTTCGCCCACTCAATCTGTTCGGCAAAGACGCGCTGCTGCACATCGCGCGCGGAGTGATCGTAGTAATAGTCCAACCCGCATTCGCCAATCGCGCGAATTTTGGGATTTTCCGAAAGATCCATCAGTTCCTCGGGGATGCCGCTCGCAACCGTCTTGGCTTCGTGCGGGTGCACCCCGGCGGCGGCAAAAATCTCGACTCCGGAACACTCCCCCGCCATTTTCAGCGATTCAAAGCTGGAATGTTCATCGCAAGCCGCAACAAGAACGCGCCGCACTCCTGCGTCCGCAGCTCGGGTTAAAAAGAGATCGAGCTTCCCTTTAAACGCCCGGTCATCCAGATGACAGTGCGAGTCAAACAGTCTTAAATTTTTCATTCCATAAAGTCCCTCCGTGACTGATGCCCCATTAATTGACCTGCGACCCCAACGGGATATCTCTGTCCACGGTTGAGAGGGCTAAAACTTCCTTTCCGTCCACGAGGGTTTCCGCAGCCAGCAACATCCCGTGGCTCTCTATCCCACGGAACTTTGCCGGTTTTAAATTGCACAGCACCAGGATTTTCATCCCCGTCAGCTGCTCCGGCGTGTAAAACTCCCGAATGCTGGAGACGATCGTGCGCCGCTCATG
>JAGPAO010000022.1 GCA_018063805.1 Synergistaceae bacterium
GATCTGGATGCACGCTTTCAGCACGCTTTTGACGGTATTTCCCGCTCGCGCGCCCTTCTCGATGAGGTAGAGGCGCATATGGTGAGTGTTAGTGCGGCGGGGATATCCCCCCAAAAGCGTATGGATGCGGCGCGCAGAGCCGACCGTACGCTGGACGCACTGTATCGCCAGGACGCGGCGCTTGCCTTTATCGGGCAGAGCTACGTCTACCTGGCCTCCATGGAGCTGGCGGAGACGCGTCTGCTGGATAGCGTGGAGACGGTGGAGCGATGGGAAAAAATGCACCGGGAAATTTTGGAGGGGGATCGCCTGTCGCTGGATTTTATGGATCGGTGGCTGCGGTACGCCGACGCGGCGCGCAAGAAGATTGTGGACGAATCCTCCCTGCTCCCCATTCCGCAAGAAGAGGCGGAGGAGCGCTTCCGCACACTGTTGACGGAGGGAGCGGAGGATGCGGCGTTTGAAACGGATTTATTGCTGGCCCGCTGCGATTTGCTGCGCACGGACGCCACCGGATACGCGCTCTGGGGGGCCGCCGCTCACTTGATGACGGAGGGGCGCGCCCAGGAGGCGCTGGCACATATGAGCAAGGCGGCGGAGCGCTTTGACGATAGGGAGATGCCCAAAGAGGATATCGTTCGTTTTTTCAAGGATTACGCCCGCATCGTGGCGTCGCATGACCTCTGCCACTATCCTAACTATCAAATGGCGGAGATACTGATCGCGAACGCTTTGGAGCTCGCCCCCGCCGATCCGGAGTGCCAACAAATACTGGGAGAAATACTGGATGGGCGGCTCAGCCTTTCAGCTACCGTGATGGGGGATGGCAGCGGCAAGTGGTTGACAGCGCGCGCCGTCGGGGCTCGAGCGCTGGCGGAGGGGAATCTGGTGGCAGCTCTCCAGGCCATTTGGATTGCTATCAAAGACCATTGGAAATCGGTCCCCGGCTGGGCGGGCAGCCACCTGCACTGGTTGACGGGCACACTCGCCCAGGTGCAGAGCGCGGAGGACCCGCTAATAAGGGCCGCAGTGCAGAGCATCGCGTCGGAGATAGCGGCGGATACGGAGTTGCTCACAGGCATCTCTTTGGTGTACTCCGCCGAGGTGGGGGAGATGTTAAAAGCCCACGGTGCGCAGTGTCCTTTGCGCATTATCGTAGAAGAAGCCCCCTGTGTGGCGGAGGAAGTTCCGGAAGAAGTTCTTTAACCCCTCCCCCCGTCGCTTCGCGTCACCCCCCTCAAAGAGGCGGGCTTTTTAAAAGCCTCCCTGACGAGGGGGGGCTCCTAGGTCTTAAGGCTCATTTTCAGTTTTTTGCCCCACCTGTTTAAAGATAGCTGGACAAGGGGGGGCGAATAGAGTACCATCATTTTAACTATATAGGGGGTGTTCGCCGGAGAGGATTTTATTCAGCTGACGCGCTCATTTCCATAGGGACCCTCGCGGCAAGGATGCCGTGGGGAGTGAGACACACAACAAGGAGGTTCCATTATGCGTATACTCAGTAATATCCCCGCACTACAGTCGTACAAGGCGCTTTCCCAGACCAATTCGGCTCTTCAGAAGTCGATCAACCGCCTCTCCACCGGACTTCGGATCAACAGCGCCGCAGACGACGCGGCAGGGCTGGCCATCTCCGAAAAGATGCGGGCCCAGATCAAGGGCTTGGATCAGGCGGCCAGCAATGCCCAGGATGGCATCTCCATGATCCAGACAGCGGAGGGTGCTTTGGGGGAGACGCACTCGATTCTCCAGCGCATGCGAGAGCTCTCCGTTCAAGCTGCGAATGATACTTTGACGCAGCAGGACCGCGGCTACATCCAGCTGGAAGTGGATCAGCTCAAAGAAGAGGTCACCCGTATCTCCAACACCACACAGTTCAATAAAAAGAAGCTGCTGGACGGCAGCGCAGCGGTTCTTTGGTCCTCGGATAACTTGGCGACCAAGGCCATCGTCAACGGAGGCCTGCGCCAGGTGGACCAGTTCGGTCAGAAGGCGGCAGTGGAGGGGAACTTTAAAATCTCCATCAACGCCTCCCCAGGTCAGGCGGAAATCCAGAAGACGGATATCTTTAAAATCAAACATAAGAACGTTATTATGAACGTCTCTCTGGACCAGAACAACGGCTTCCAGTCCATCCGGGTGGACAACCTTCCCGCGGGGCAGTACCGCGTCCAGCAGTCCGTTAACAGCAGCATTGCGCAGATAGGGACTGCCCTTCTGATCAGCGCGTCCGAAAACCTCTTCGCCGAAAGCGGCGGGGCGTACGAGCTGGAGGCCTTCTTATCTGCGGGCATCGGAAGTCTCGGGAATTCTGCCGGTACTGGTGTTTCGATTTTTTTTGCTACGGGTGATGCTTTCACGATACGGCTATCGACTCTTGTCGGTGGCTATGTCTACAAAGGGGAACAGTTTGCTTCCGGTACCTCAATGCTCTCGTCGATGGGCGTTTCCGCTATCACGTATGCATCGGGGCTGTTTATGTCGACGATGGGCGATGAGAATTTGTCGTCCGTTGAGGCCCTCCGAGCGCACAACGAGGCGGCTCTGTGGACTCTGATGGCGGACTTGGGGTACGATACAGACCTCAAGACGGTACCGAAGGGGCAGGGAATCCTCGCCACTAACGGCTACGAGCTGGAAGCCTTCCTGTCCGGTGGGATTTCTTCCCTTGGAACGTTTGGCAGCGCTATGGGTGTACTGTCCACTTTTGCCACCACTTTTAGCATGCGCCTGAATCTCAGCGCACTGACGGCGGGTTTCTCCATAGGAAGCAACGTCTTTACTGGGGGAACTGGATTCTCTGCAGCGATGTTTGCCTCATTCAATACGGCTGCTACGACCGCTGTCGCAATAGTAGGCGGCAACGGTCTTACGGTGTTATCGAACGGTCAAATTGGATTTAGCGCAGCCGCCAACATTAGTGCGGCTTTGGGTACAGCACTCTTTGTGACTGCAGCTGACACTACCAATACGGCTATGCGGGCGGCCCGTGCGCATAACGAAGACGTTCTTTGGAAGCTGCTTGAGGAGACCTTCTTTGTCGCAAGCGGTGTAGCTGCTATTCAGACGGAGAAAGTACTTAAAACGAACTTCTCGGTTGGCAGCGATGAATCCTTTAGCTTCAACGCCTTCTACGGATTGGACAGCGCCAACGCCGCCATGGCGGTGCAGATGACGGCCCTCGGAAACGTGGAAAACGCCAGCATCCTGCTCACCGTACTGGATAAGGACGCCACCAACGGAACGGTAACGTTCCGCGCTCAGATCTCTCAGATGGACGCCAACGGCAAGGTGACGACGTTTGAGGACCCGAACCTTATCATCGGGGCGAACGGGGTCTCCGTTAACTACACCGGGCTGGGCTTTAAATTCCTTCAGGCGAGCGCGATCAGCATCAGCGACGTTGCCGCGTACGACGCGGGGGACAAAATGGTCCTGAACTTCCTCTCCATCGACGGCGCGTCCAGTGACAGAATTATCGTCAGCGGAACCGTCAATACGGCGTGGCAGGGTTCCTGGACGGACAGCGGCCAGGGAGCGAGCCTTGATGTCAGCTACAACATCAATGCAACGGCGCTGCAGAATCAGACGGTGCACTTCAAGCAGTTCTACCTCAACACGGCGAACGGAACCGTGCATGAGGGAGATATCGTCATCGGCTTCAACGAAAAGATGAAGAGCCTGACTGCGACAGAAGCGACGGGTGTGGGCGGTACGGTCGGCCGAGCGAACTTTGAGGCGGCGTACATCGGCCAGGTGGCCAAGGGCGACGTTAAGTTGCGCGATCTGGACAAGTTCTGGGATGCCAACGGTCGCTTTATGCTGGAGGATTCTCAGGAGCTGACCATCTACCAAGGCGACGGCAAGAAGACCAACATTACGCTGAATTCCACCGACACGCTCGACGCTGTTAAAAAGAAGATGAACGATGCCATCGCTTACGGTTTGGGGCAGGCGCAGTACGTGCCCAGCGATGCGGACAAATTTGTCTCCTTCATTGAAACGGGTAAAGAGGTGGGCAATACTCCCGACGCAGTAGCGGGAACCTTTGTCATCCGCAGCTTGATCCCCGGGAGTGAGGGGCGATTGACCTTCTCCGGCGATGAAGATGTCATCAAGGCTCTGTCGTTGAACGTCATTCAGGCTTCGGAAGAGAGCACCTTCACCGTCTCCGTGGCGGATGCGCACGATGGAACCAACGTGGCCAGCAGCGTCAAGGTAACGGGGAACATGCTCAAGGGCGTGGTCAATGAAAATGTTGATGTGCAGTTCGACTCCATGGCGAATATCAAGGCGCAGTGGAATGAGAATACCCTTTCCTTCGATCTGTTGAAGGAATCCGGAACGTACGAGACGATCCTTCACTTGGCGGATAACACGACAGTCTTCCAGATCGGTGCCAATGAAGGGGAGGATATGGGAGTCAACATCGGCGACATGAGCTCCCGCTCCCTCGGGATCGACAAGGTTCTGGTAACGGACCGCGAAGCTGCGGCCCGCAGTATCACGGTTATCGATAACGCGATCAACAAGGTCTCCAACCAGCGCGCGAAGCTGGGTGCGTACCAGAACCGCTTGGAGCATACCATCAATAACCTGACGACGGCCAGCACCAACACGACCGCCGCCGAGAGCCGCATTCGCGATGTGGACATGGCCAAGGAGATGATGAACTTTACCAAGCTCAACATCCTCTCCCAGGCGGGCACGAACATGCTCGCGCAGGCCAACCAGCTGCCGCAGAACGTCCTTTCCCTGTTGCGCTAGTCGCATAACTAGGAAGTGTAAGAGGAGGGGCAACCCTCCTCTTACACGGATAAGGAAAGGATGGAGAACCTCATGGATTTGTCTGATCTGGCGCGCGTTTCCGGCAACGGAGGGCAGCCGATAGCGGAAATCACAAAGGGGAACTCTGTCGCGGCGACATCGCAGATGCAGCAAAAAGAACCCAGCGCCGCACCATCAGCTCTCCTGAATCAAAAACAGCTGGAGGAAATTCTGAAAGTAGCGGAAAAAACCGCGAGCGATTTTAATTTGAACCTAAGGTTTGAATATCGCGAGGAGGCAAACGTCTTTCAGGTTCATGTATTTGATGTGGACAACCAGCGAGTGCTCCGTAAAATCCCGTCGGATGAAATTTTACGGATGGCAGAGAATGTGCAAAAGGTATTGGGAATGATTTTAGATACGAAAGCGTAAGACAAAGGGATCGGCGTTTGTCGATCCCTTTGTCTTCTTTATATGTGCAAATAGGGCATCCATGTATTTTTGATAAATAATGAGGATCGCGTGTAAGGGGAAAATTTTCCTCTTTTTTGTATAAAACCCTAAACTTCGGTGGAATAATAGACGATACTCTAACTGAACGCAATGCGAATATAGCGGGGCTATGGCCTCGGCATAATGGCATGATGACAAGGAGGTCACTATTTTATGCGTATTATGAGTAATATCCCTGCACTACAGTCGTACAACGCGCTTTCCCAGACCAATTCGGCTCTTCAGAAGTCGATCAATCGCCTTTCCACCGGACTTCGGATTAACAGCGCCGCAGATGACGCGGCGGGGTTGGCCATCTCCGAAAAGATGCGGGCCCAGATTCGCGGATTGAATCAGGCGGCCAGCAATGCCCAGGATGGCATCTCCATGATCCAGACGGCGGAGGGTGCTTTGGGGGAGACGCACTCGATTCTCCAGCGCATGCGAGAGCTCTCCGTTCAAGCTGCGAATGATACTTTGACGCAGCAGGACCGCGGCTACATCCAGCTGGAAGTGGATCAGCTCAAAGAAGAGGTCACCCGTATCTCCAACACCACACAGTTCAATAAAAAGAAGCTGCTGGACGGCAGCGCAGCGGTTCTTTGGTCCTCGGATAACTTGGCGACCAAGGCCATCGTCAACGGAGGCCTGCGCCAGGTGGACCAGTTCGGTCAGAAGGCGGCAGTGGAGGGGAACTTTAAAATCTCCATCAACGCCTCCCCAGGTCAGGCGGAAATCCAGAAGACGGATATCTTTAAAATCAAACATAAGAACGTTATTATGAACGTCTCTCTGGACCAGAACAACGGCTTCCAGTCCATCCGGGTGGACAACCTTCCCGCGGGGCAGTACCGCGTCCAGCAGTCCGTTAACAGCAGCATTGCGCAGATAGGGACTGCCCTTCTGATCAGCGCGTCCGAAAACCTCTTCGCCGAAAGCGGCGGGGCGTACGAGCTGGAGGCCTTCTTATCTGCGGGCATCGGAAGTCTCGGGAATTCTGCCGGTACTGGTGTTTCGATTTTTTTTGCTACGGGTGATGCTTTCACGATACGGCTATCGACTCTTGTCGGTGGCTATGTCTACAAAGGGGAACAGTTTGCTTCCGGTACCTCAATGCTCTCGTCGATGGGCGTTTCCGCTATCACGTATGCATCGGGGCTGTTTATGTCGACGATGGGCGATGAGAATTTGTCGTCCGTTGAGGCCCTCCGAGCGCACAACGAGGCGGCTCTGTGGACTCTGATGGCGGACTTGGGGTACGATACAGACCTCAAGACGGTACCGAAGGGGCAGGGAATCCTCGCCACTAACGGCTACGAGCTGGAAGCCTTCCTGTCCGGTGGGATTTCTTCCCTTGGAACGTTTGGCAGCGCTATGGGTGTACTGTCCACTTTTGCCACCACTTTTAGCATGCGCCTGAATCTCAGCGCACTGACGGCGGGTTTCTCCATAGGAAGCAACGTCTTTACTGGGGGAACTGGATTCTCTGCAGCGATGTTTGCCTCATTCAATACGGCTGCTACGACCGCTGTCGCAATAGTAGGCGGCAACGGTCTTACGGTGTTATCGAACGGTCAAATTGGATTTAGCGCAGCCGCCAACATTAGTGCGGCTTTGGGTACAGCACTCTTTGTGACTGCAGCTGACACTACCAATACGGCTATGCGGGCGGCCCGTGCGCATAACGAAGACGTTCTTTGGAAGCTGCTTGAGGAGACCTTCTTTGTCGCAAGCGGTGTAGCTGCTATTCAGACGGAGAAAGTACTTAAAACGAACTTCTCGGTTGGCAGCGATGAATCCTTTAGCTTCAACGCCTTCTACGGATTGGACAGCGCCAACGCCGCCATGGCGGTGCAGATGACGGCCCTCGGAAACGTGGAAAACGCCAGCATCCTGCTCACCGTACTGGATAAGGACGCCACCAACGGAACGGTAACGTTCCGCGCTCAGATCTCTCAGATGGACGCCAACGGCAAGGTGACGACGTTTGAGGACCCGAACCTTATCATCGGGGCGAACGGGGTCTCCGTTAACTACACCGGGCTGGGCTTTAAATTCCTTCAGGCGAGCGCGATCAGCATCAGCGACGTTGCCGCGTACGACGCGGGGGACAAAATGGTCCTGAACTTCCTCTCCATCGACGGCGCGTCCAGTGACAGAATTATCGTCAGCGGAACCGTCAATACGGCGTGGCAGGGTTCCTGGACGGACAGCGGCCAGGGAGCGAGCCTTGATGTCAGCTACAACATCAATGCAACGGCGCTGCAGAATCAGACGGTGCACTTCAAGCAGTTCTAC
Organism: Synergistaceae bacterium; assembly: GCA_018063805.1. Taxonomy (GTDB): domain Bacteria; phylum Synergistota; class Synergistia; order Synergistales; family Synergistaceae; genus JAGPAO01. Next base: position 7,558 of record JAGPAO010000022.1, read on the forward strand.
CTCAACACGGCGAACGGAACCGTGCATGAGGGAGATATCGTCATCGGCTTCAACGAAAAGATGAAGAGCCTGACTGCGACAGAAGCGACGGGTGTGGGCGGTACGGTCGGCCGAGCGAACTTTGAGGCGGCGTACATCGGCCAGGTGGCCAAGGGCGACGTTAAGTTGCGCGATCTGGACAAGTTCTGGGATGCCAACGGTCGCTTTATGTTGGAGGATCAGCAGCAGATGACCATCGTTCAGGGCGACGGCAAGAAGACCAGCTTTGCGCTCAACTCGACCGACACGCTGAATGATGTTCAGAAGAAGCTGAACGATGCGATCGCCTACGGATTGGGGCAGGCGGCTTATGTCCCCAGCGACGCGGATAAATTTGTCTCCTTTATCGAACCGAATCTTCGAGAGTTCAACACCCCCGATGCCGTGGTGGGAACTTTTGTCATTCGCAGCTTGGTTCCGGGGAAAGAGGGGGCCTTCAGCTTTTCCGGGGATGAGGATCTGATTAAGGCGTTATCTTTGAACGTCATTCAGGCTTCGGAAGAGAGCACCTTCTCCGTCTCCGTGGCGGACGCGCACAGCGGAACCGGTGTTGCCAGTAACGTCAAGACGACGGGCAATATCCTACGCGGAGTTATCAACCCGAATGTGGATGTGGAGTTTGACTCCATGGCTAATATCAGGGCGCAGTGGAACGAAAATACAAAGCGATTTGACCTGATTAAAGACACAACGGCGTACGAGACCATCCTGCATTTGGCGGATAACACGACAGTCTTTCAGATCGGCGCCAATGAAGGAGAGGACATGGGCGTCAACATTGGCGACATGGGGGGGCGTGCCCTCGGAATCGACAAGGTTCTGGTGACGGACCGCGAGTCCGCAGCGCGCAGTATTACCGTCATTGATGCCGCGATAGGTCGTGTTTCCTCGCAGCGCGCGAAGCTGGGTGCGTACCAGAACCGCTTGGAGCATACCATCAATAATTTGACGACGGCCAGCACCAACACAACCGCCGCAGAGAGCCGCATTCGCGATGTGGACATGGCCAAGGAGATGATGAACTTTACCAAGCTCAACATCCTCTCCCAGGCGGGCACGAACATGCTCGCGCAGGCCAACCAGTTGCCGCAGAACGTCCTGTCGCTGCTGAAGTAGCTGATTCGGTAAAGCTCACGTTGCACTAAGAGACACCCAGGCGGTTGCCGTTTCTCAAAAGGAGGGACGGCAACCGCGCTATCTTTTGAATCGTTTGACGGAAAGAACGGAGGCGGTGGGTTGAAGGTTTTAGTTACGGGGGCGGGTGGTTTTATCGGCTCTCATCTTGTGGCGCATTTGATATCTCTGGGGCATAGCGTTCGCGCATTTGTCCGTTATAATTCCTCCTCATCCTGCGGCTGGCTTGATTCATCGCCGCATGCGGAGGATATAGAAATGATCCGCGGGGATATTCGCGATTTTGACAGCGTCAAGGGCGCTGTTTCCGGAGTGGATGCGGTTTTTCATCTTGCCGCTCTCATCGGTATCCCTTATTCCTATGTTTCTCCTCTGGCCTATATCCGTACTAACGTGGAAGGTTCCTACAATGTATTACAGGCCGCTCGTGAGTGCGGGGTGCAGCGGGTGGTGCATACCTCCACCAGCGAAATATATGGCACCGCACAGGTCGTTCCCATTGATGAAGCCCATCCGGTTAATCCGCAATCCCCCTACGCGGCGTCCAAATCTGCCGCCGATCAGCTGGCGCTTTCCTATTATAGATCTTTTGCCCTTCCTGTAACGGTGGTACGCCCCTTTAACACGTACGGGCCGCGTCAATCCGCACGAGCAATCATTCCCACGATTGCAAGTCAGCTGGTCTCCGGGCAAAAAATATTACGCTTGGGCAACCTGACCCCTACTCGCGATCTTAACTTTGTGGAGGATACCGTACGCGGATTTGTGCAGGTTGGACTTTGCGATGCAGCGGTCGGGCAGGTGTGTAATCTCGCAAACGGCAAGGAAATTTCCATCGGTGATCTTGCCGCTGCTATTGCAGCTCGGGTTGGCGTTACTCCCACTATAGAGCAGGAAAACCAGCGTCTTCGTCCGGAAAAAAGCGAGGTAGAGCGCCTGTGTGGTGATGCCTCCAAGGCAAAGCGGTTCTGTGGCTGGGAACCGCAGGTAAGCCTGAGTGAGGGGCTTGACCGAACCATTCAGTGGGTACGGGAACATAAAGATTATTTTAAAACCGATGCTTACCGTGTTTAAGAGGTTTAAATCGTGAAAAAAATATGCGTGGTAACGGGAACACGGGCGGAGTATGGGCTTTTATATTGGCTTATGAAGCTTTTGCAGGGAGATTCTCACATTCGGTTACAGTTGATCGTTACCGGAATGCACCTCTCTCCTGAGTTTGGTTTGACATGGAAAGGGATACAAGAGGATGGTTTCGCCATCGACGAGAAAGTCGAGATGCTGCTTTCCAGCGATACATCTGTTGGTATTGCAAAATCTGTTGGGTTGGGAATCATCGGCTTTGCGGATGCCTACGAGAGGTTGAAGCCGGATAGCGTTGTGGTCTTGGGGGATCGCTATGAAATATTAGCGGCAGCTCAGGCGGCCTATATTCATCGGATTCCCATCGTCCATATCGGTGGAGGGGAGACGACGGAGGGCGCGATAGATGAGGCTATCCGTCACGCCATTACAAAGATGGCTTGCCTGCATTTTGTCGCGGCTGCGCCTTATGCTAAACGCGTCATTCAAATGGGGGAGCAGCCGAAGCAGGTTTTTTCCGTTGGATCAACGGGGGTTGACGCCATAAAAAAGACTTCGCGGATGGATGGGAACGAATTGGAGAAGGCGCTGGATTTTAAGTTGAGAGGGGCTAATTTTCTGGTGACGTACCACCCTGCGACGCTGGGAGAGGATCCGGAGGCTACTTTTTTAAATCTTTTACAAGCACTGGATTGTTTTCCCGATGCCGGTGTTCTCTTTACCTATCCCAACTCCGATACCAGCGGACGCGTGTTGATTAAAAGGATTCGGGATTACGTGCAAAAAAACGCGGATAGATGCAGGGCGTATATTTCTCTGGGGCAGCTGCGTTATCTCAGCGCTATGGATCAGGTGGATTTGGTGATTGGCAATTCCTCAAGCGGAATTATCGAAGCCCCCGCGTTTCATGTTCCTACGGTGAATATCGGGGCTCGGCAACAGGGGCGGCTGCGCGCGGGGTCGGTTATCGATTGCGGCTGCTCTGTAGCGGAAATAATGGCTGCGATGAAGCTGGGGCTCAGTCAGGATTTCAGGAATCAGGCGGCTGTTGCGGAAAACCCTTATGGAGATGGAGACGCCGCAGAGCGAATGTTCCGTATCCTAAAAGACTACGATTTCTCAAAGGGACTTCAGAAATCTTTTTACGATGTTTCCTTTATTGAGAGGTGATGCCTGATGCCTGATAAAGTAACCATTATAGCGGAGATCGGTGTTAATCATAATGGCTCCGTTGAAATGGCGGAGGAAATGATCTCGCTTGCGGCCGCAGCGGGAGCGGACGTGGTCAAGTTTCAGACGTTTAAACCGGAGCTGGTGATCAGCCAATACGCTCAAAAGGCGGAATACCAGAGGGCATCCACGGGCGCTGCTGAATCGCAGTTGGAGATGGTGCGCAAGTATGAGCTGGATTTTGCCGCTCATCAGCGGCTGTTTCAAAAATGCAAAGAGGAGGGAGTGGTTTTTTTATCAACCCCCTTTGATATCCCCAGTGTGGAGTTATTGCTTTCATTAGGGGTTTCCCAATTTAAAATCCCCTCGGGGGAGATCACCAACGCGCCGCTTTTATACCGTGTGGCTCGGACCGGGTTGCCGGTGATTTTATCCACGGGAATGTCCACGTTGGAAGAAGTGCGGACGGCATTGGGTATCTTGGCTTTGGGGTACGCTGATTCTCAGATAAGGCAGGGAGACCCGTCTCTTACAGCGGCAGAAAACATCTACTTTCAACCGGAAGGGCAGCAGCAACTCAAGAATAATGTCTCGCTATTGCACTGCACAACGCAGTATCCCGCACCGCTTAAGGATGTTAATCTTTGCTGCATGGATACGCTGCGAGACACGTTTGGTCTGCCTGTGGGGTATTCGGACCATACGGAGGGAATGATCGCTTCTGTCGCCGCTGTGGCTCGTGGGGCGGTCATCATAGAAAAACACTTTACTTTGGATAAATCGCTTCCGGGTCCCGACCAGCAGGCCTCCATCAATCCTGATGAACTGCGGGAGTTGGTGCGCTCAATTAGAGAAGTAGAGTTATTGCTTGGCAGTGCGGAAAAGAGAGTGACGGCATCGGAAGAGTTGAACCGCACTGTCGCTCGTAAAAGTTTAACGGCTCTCTGCGCCATAGCAAAAGGCAGTGCGTTTACCTCTGAAAATTTAGGAACCAAACGCCCCGGAATGGGGATTTCCGCGCTACACTACTGGGAGTATATAGGGAGAGTCGCGGATAGGGACTATGCGGAGGATGAAATAATTAAGCCATGCCGTTTAATAAACTAGAGCGGGAGTGCGCGCGGAGATGAAAGAAAAACTGATTATTCTCGGGGTTGGCGGGCATGCGAAGGTTTTATTGGATATATTACTTTCCCTGCCTGTGGAAATTTTTGGTTTTGTTGATAAAGATTTGAGTAAGAAAGGCACGCGCTTGTATAATATCCCTGTTTTAGGCGATGATTCTCATGTTTTAAATTTTAATAAAGAGCAGGTGCTTTTAGTGAACGGTATGGGCGGTGTAAAAGCCACGCCTTTACGGGAGATTCTTTATAAGCAATTTATCAATAAAGGCTATCGTTTTTATTCCGTTATTTCTCCCTTTAGCTATATTTCCTCCTTCTCGAGCATCGGCACGGGTGTGCAGGTTATGGCCGGAGCCATCATTCAACCGGGTACATCCGTGGGGGAAAATACGATTATAAACACCAAGGCATCTGTGGATCATGATTGCCGCATCGGTAATCACGTCCATATCGCACCGGGGGCGACGCTCTCCGGAGGGGTACAGGTGGAGGATGGGGTTCACATAGGATCCGGATCCACTCTTATTCAAGGGGTTAAGATTGGGGCCGGGGCAACGGTTGCCGCAGGGGCCGTTGTTATCAGGGATGTAGCGGCGAATGCAATTGTTTACGGGATTCCTGCCAGGCCAAGCGATAAATAAATTGAATATGATGTTGTTTTTATCAATATAAAAGGTGGGGGAAAAATGAAATACTGTACGCGTTGTGTGATGCCGGATACAAGGCCGGGGATTACTTTTGATGATAAGGGCGTTTGCGCAGGTTGCAGAACCGTGGAGAAAAAGGCATCCGTAGACTGGGATGCGCGGTTTAAAGAGCTGGAAGCACTTTGTGACCGTTATCGTGGTAAGGGTGTTTCCGGTTATGACTGCATTATTGCCGTCAGCGGGGGTAAGGATAGTCATTTTCAAGTCCATACAATGAAAGAACGACTTGGGATGACCCCTCTCCTTGTGACGGTGGAGGATAATTTCCCGATGACCGAAGCGGGGAAGCACAATATAAGAAATATCTCTGAGGTTTTTGGCTGCGAGATAATAGCATTAAAGCCTAATCTCAGAGCTCAAAAGAGGATTATGCGTAAAACCTTTGAAAAATACGGAAAGCCAACGTGGTATTTGGATCGACTCATCTACACGTATCCGGTTCATATGGCTTTGAATTTTAGAATACCGCTGCTGGTTTACGGCGAAAATGTCAGCTATGAGTACGGCGGGGACGGAGCTGTTGAAAGCTACTCCGCGAGAAATCAAATAACAAACGGAGTTGCGTCCGATATTCCGTATGAAGAGTTAACGGATGAACTGATTACGGAGAGGGATTTAATTTTATGCACCCCTCCGACGGCGGAGAATCTCGATAAGATAGAATTTAATCCTATTTATCTGAGCTATTTTGTTAAATGGAATAGTTTTTCAAACTATTATTTTGCCAAAAGCGCCGGGTTTCACGATCTCTCTGCTGAATGGAAACGGCAGAACCACGTTGAAGACTTTGACCAGGTTGAAAGCCGGGCTTATCTTGTCCATCCTTGGATGAAGTACCCTAAGTTTGGGCATGCTGCGGCGACGGATTACGCGTCTCGAATGGTGCGCTATGGGATGATTACAAGGGAAGAGGCAGTTGCGCTTGTAAAGGAGCATGATGCCGTTCTTGATCCCCTGATGGTCCGCGATTTCTGTGATTTTCTCGGGTATAGTGAAAGAGAGTTTTGGGAGATTGCGGATCAATTTTATAATCCTGAACTGTTTATAAAAAATGAGCTGGGGCAGTGGGTTCTGAAATAAAATTGAAGACGTTATTGCTGATTGGCTATGGAGGAATTGCCCGCAGACATCTGGCTAATATAAAAAAATTAGCCGCAGATGTTGATGTTCTTGTTTTGCGTCAATCAAAACCTGTTCTTGAAGCAGCGGATGATTGGGCTTCTGTAACGGTCAGCTTTGCCGATGCATTGGCATTTGCCCCGGACGCGGCTATTATCGCCTCCCCCGCTTCCTGCCACGTGGATCAGGCTCTTGCGTTAGCGAAGATAAATACCCATCTGCTGATCGAAAAGCCCCTTTCCGTTTCTATGGATGGGGTCGACTTGCTTTTGCGGGAGTGCAGCGCTCGCGGCTTGACTTTGATGGTGGGGTATAACATCGCTTTCAGCAAAGCCCTTTGGGCTATTAAGGAGCAGCTGGATACCGGCAGTATTGGTAAAGTTATTTCAATACATGCGGAGGTGGGGCAGTATCTTCCCGATTGGCGCCCGGATAAAGATTATCGAGAGACAGTGAGCGCTAACGGTGAGTTGGGGGGTGGGGTGCTTTTTGAACTCAGCCACGAGTTGGACTATGTAAACTGGCTTTTGGGGAAAATAAGGAGCGTGACCTGTTCTTTGAAGCGGACAGGAGAGCTTGATATGGATGTTGAGGATAGTGCGACCCTTATCATTGAGGGCACATCGGAAGAAATGGCCTCCATCCATCTGAATATGGTGCAGAAAATCCCCAGCAGAACGTGTCGTATTGTGGGCACAAAGGGGTTGATTTTCTGGGATTATTTGGAAAATAGCGTTGAGATCAGGTGCGAAGGGGAGAGGCAGAGCCGACAGCTTACTCTGCCTCTCAGAGACGGGAACACTGTGTATCTGGAACAGCTGAGCCATTTTTTTGACTGTGTCGCCGGGGAAAAAACGCCCCTGGTAGATGGAATGCGGGCGAAGCGAGCGCTTGAAATTATTCTTGCGGCAAAAGAATCGGCTAAAGAGGGGAGGAGGGTGTGCCTTTGAAACAGTCTTGTTACGGGTATATTTTTGCGCGTGGGGGATCCAAGGGGGTGCCGAGGAAAAATATCCGCTCTCTCGGCGGAAAACCGCTGATTGCTTACTCCATAGAGGCCTTGCAGGGCAGCGAGTACATAGACAGGATTATCATCTCAACGGAGGATGAGGAAATTGCATCGGTTGCCCGTTCCTACGGAGGGGAAGTCCCCTTTATGCGCCCGATGGAATGGGCACGAGACGATGCACCGGAGATAGAGGCTTGGAGGCACGCCCTTAAGGAGGCGGAGAGAGAGGGCGCAATGCCGGATGTGTTTGTGTCCGCTCCAACCACCTCCCCTTTCCGTACCTCCTCTGATATTGACCGGGCAATTCATATGCTCTTGAATAGCGATGCGGAGTTGGTGATCGCGATTACCGAATCAACGCATAATCCGTATTTTAATATGGTGACCCTCGAAGAGGGGGGCCGCGTGCGTATTGCATTACCCCCCCCGTTTGAAGTCCACCGCAGGCAGGATGCACCTCCAATGTTTGATATAACGACGGCTGTTTATGTTGCTCGTCCGGAGTATATTTTCAAAAGCACCCATTTGTTGGAGGGGCGTGTTGCCGGCTTTAAAATTCCGGCGGAAAGAGCTTTGGATATTGATTCGATGTTGGATTTTGAATTTGCCGAATTCCTGTTTTTAAAGCAGGCAGGACTTAAATGAGAAATATCAAAGAATTAATGAATTTGAAGGGCAGAGTAGCGCTCATTACGGGTGCCGCCGGTCATATAGGGCAAGCGGTTTGTTCCGCACTGGCCGAACTTGGGGCTTCTTTGATCCTGATTGATATGGACGAAAAGAAATGCCGATTGGCAGCGGAGACGTTAACCCATGATTGGGGGATATCGACGGTTTTCCGTGGTATCGATCTTGAGGATGAGAGCCTGCTCGTGGATCTTGTACAGCGGGTTGAGTCGGCTTTTGGGCGTCTGGATATTTTGGTAAACTGTGCGGCTTTTGTCGGCGCGTCGGCACTTGCAGGGTGGAATGTTCCTTTTTTAGAGCAGAGCGCTGCAACGTGGCGACGTGCGGTTGAAGTTAACCTGACGGTACCCTTTATTCTAACGCAGCAGCTGGCTCCACTGTTAAAAAAATCTAGTAATGGAAGTGTTATTAATTTTTCTTCAATTTATGGCTTATTGGGGCCCGATATGCGCCTTTATGATGATACATCCATGAACAATCCGGCCGCCTATGGTGCCAGCAAGGGGGGCTTGCTCCAGCTGACGCGCTGGCTCTCCACCGCCTTGGCCCCCGATATTCGCGTCAACGCGATTACACCCGGCGGGGTGCTGCGAGGGCAGCCGGAAGTTTTTCAGGAGCGTTATGTAAGCCGCACTCCGATGAAGCGAATGGCGATAGAGGAGGATTTTAAGGGGGCTATCGCTTATTTAGCGAGCGATCTCTCCGCTTATGTGACGGGGCAAAATTTTATTATTGATGGTGGCTGGTCCGCATGGTGAAGAGGGACTCACTTAGCGAGAGGAGGTGTGGAAAATGAAACCAATCCAACGAAACAGAGAGTATACGGAGCGTTTGTGCATTAATAGGGACCGGACAATATTACAGGGAATTCAGCGGTTGAATGAGATTTCCGGACAGATTCTTCTGGTCGTTGATGAACAGGGGCGATTGTTCGGCACGATTACAGATGGGGATATTCGCCGTGCGATTGCGAATCAAGTTCCGTTTTCCGATTCGGTTGCCGTTATTTGTAATCGAAACTTTAAGTTTCTTCATTCTTTTTCTGTCGATTCCGTCCTTGCCTTGTGCGAGGAGTTCAGTATAAAGCGGATTCCTATTATTGATGAGGCCGGGATTCCAATAGGTATTGCTTTTCTTGAGGATTTAGTTCAAGAAGGCACGCCTCCCACTTGCGGGAAAGTAGTCATTATGGCCGGGGGGCGAGGATCGAGGTTGGATCCTATTACGCGCATTGTCCCCAAACCGCTTTTACCTATTGGCGAAAAACCGGTGATAGAACTGATCATGGATTCCTTTTATGGGCAGGGGTATGATGACTTTATTCTCTCGATCAATTATAAAAAGGATTTTATCAAGGGGTATTTTTCCGAAAGAGGAGATCTTCCGTACCGCATAGGGTATGTTGAAGAGGATGTTTTTCTCGGAACTTCAGGAAGTCTTCTTTTAATGAAGGGGCAGCTTTCAGAGACTTTTTTTGTGACCAACTGCGATATTTTGGTGGAGATGAACTACCGCTCCGCATGTAGGGAGCATCTTCGCCAAAAAAACAGCATCACCGTGATCGGTGCGCTGAAAGAATTGAAAATTCCGTACGGGGTTGTTCACATGAAAAATGGTGAGTTTGAGCAGATAGAAGAAAAACCGGATTACCATCTGGTCATTAATTCTGGCGTTTATCTGCTTGAGCCGGAGTGTCTTGATTTGATTCCCCAAGGGGAAATGTTCCATATGACCGATTTGATCCAGAGGGCGCAGGACGTGGGGATGCGGGTGGGTGTTTTTCCCGCGCATCGCAAGTGGGTCGATATGGGGCAGTGGAGCGAATACAATAAACTGATCTGAGCCTATAGCGCGCAGCTCATTTTATGGCGGAGGTTGATTGAGTGTGGATGCAGCGATAAAAGAGCGGTTTTTAAAGACACACGGAGAGCATGCGCAGTGGTGGTTTAGACTGGTCGAATGGGGTGTTTCTATCGCCGAGGTCTTCACCGATGGAGGGGCGTCCTGTGTGGCGGTGTATGAGCCGGGGCAGCATCGGGACGAGGCTGTGCTACTGATAGAGGAGCTTTTAGCGCATGACGTGGGTATCCGGTATCTGATCACCGACGACTGCGATGACTCCGGCCTGTGTGATACCTACGGCATCGCCTGTCTTGATTGTGACGCATTGACGCCGGAGCACGGTTTGGATTTTGTCGTGGTGCTTTCAGATGACGATTTTTATCATGTAAAAGAGCGAACGAAAGGGAGAACGTGCGCGGAAATTATTTCGTTGGATGGGTTAATAGCTCTTGTGAATTTTAAATACGGTTACTACCGCTATATAGCCAAAACATGCATCGAATCCGGGGCGAAGCTGTGCGTGCTGGAGTGGGCGTATGCGGCGGATTTTAAGAATTCCGATCTGTACAAGGCGATTTACAAGGGAGCCTGCGAACCGAGAGATTTCCAGGCAAACCCGGAGCATTTCAAAGAGCTGTACCGTGATATTGAGGAATACTCACCGGAGTACATCAGAGAGATCTTTACAGAGAGGCCGATGATTTCCCGCGATGGGCGGGTAGTGCATATTGATTGCAGGGGCAGGTATGTCAATATAATCAATAATCGGAGGTATACCGTAGGGCAACCCGATGATTGCGATTGCGAGGTGCACGTCTTTGGCGGGTGCAATGCGTTTGGCTTTGGGACGGATGACCGATACACGATCGCGAGCGCTTTGCAGGGGATGATTAACGATCACTACGGTTCCGCAAAGGATTCAAAATACGCGGTCTATAATTGGGGGCTCTGGGGTGGCGGAAGTGATTTGACGGATGCAATACTGGAGCACAGCAACCGAAAGAAGATTGTTCTATATGTCATGAGAGGGGATTTTTTATACCCCAAGGGGGGGGACAAAAAGGTCTTCCGCTACATAGAAACATTCTTGAAGAGGTCTGGTGCTGATTATATCAGTCTTGCGCACACCTTGGAGCTTGCTGAAGAGCAGGAGGGTGTTTATATAGATGTAGCGCATGTCAACCATAGAGGGCATCGCGCCGTGGCAAAGAAGGTCTTTGCCGATTATTTGAAACCCATGTTGGATGCCGATGCGAATTTGTATAAAAAAAATCATCAAAAAATGGCAGCAACCCCAGAGGATTTGACAACTCTCGTCTCCGATCTTGCGGGGTGTGCCAACGTGTGTCTATTGCAATGGCCGGATGCAAATGAAGTGATGACGCAGCCTCTCCCGAGTTCAACCGATTACGGGTATTACACCGTTCATCTGTATAACGATGTGGCGGAAATCTCGCAAAATTATATGAAGGAAGTGCTGATGCAGGCCGGGCCGATTGTTTCAAAAAAGAAAAAAGACGTAAATGAGATCAGAAACACGGATATCAAGGGCAAGTTTGTCAATGTTGCGGGTGGCTGTCGAAAAACTGTTGAGCAGCCGTCCGTCTATGACCGTCGGGTATTTATTTTTGGAGACGGCGTTGCGTTCGGTTTTGGGGCGGACGATCGCTTCACCATCGCGAGTGTTTTACAGGGGCTGCTCAATAGCCATTGCGAAAAAACACCCAATGCTCCAAGGTACGGAGTCCTGAATGAGGGGCTTTGGAACGGGGATGGAGCTGTATCGGACGAATTTATTCTTAAAAACAAGATCTTACCGAAGCTGAATAGCGGCATGATTAAGAGGGACGATATCATTCTGTGGCTGCAAAATAGGAGATATACAGCTGCAGAAAGGGAGTATTTGGAGGCGCACGGATTCTGTTGTATGGACCTTACTCCTGCTCTGCAAATGACCCAGAAAAGCAAACCTCTGTATGTGGACAAAAGGCACGCCAACCACAGGGGATATAAGATGGCGGCGACAAAGGTTTATTTTGACTATATAAAAAAAATTCTGGAGGATGTACCGCAGGTATTTCCGGCGCTGACCGATGATCTGAACGCGGAGTTTCATGAATACCTGGCCTATCTTGAGCGAGAAAAAACAGCTGTAGTCGGTTCCGTAGGGGCTATTGTGATGAACTGCAACCCCTTTACAAGAGGGCATCGCTACCTTGTGGAAAAAGCCGCAGCCGAGGTTGATTTTCTATACGTGTTCATCGTGGAGGAGGATAAGTCCTCCTTTAAATTTGAGGATCGGTTGATGCTTGTGGAAAAAGGCCTGAAGGATTTGAAAAACGTTAAGGTTCTGAAAAGCGGCAAATTCATCATCTCAACGATTACCTTTCCGGGGTATTTCTCAAAGGACAGCGCAAAAAGCGTGTCCGTAGACACGTCTCTTGACGTAAGTTTGTTTATTGAGCACATTGTACCGGCTCTTGATATCGGTGTCCGCTTTGTCGGCAATGAACCGCTGTGTCCTATAACGAAGCAGTATAACAACACGATGCGCGCGATGCTGCCCAAGAGCGGCGTTAAATTTGTCGAGTATGACAGAACGGAATGGGCCGGCGAGCCGATAAGTGCATCCCGGGTACGGGCTCTTCTCAATGAGGGATCTCCCGCGAGTTTTGAGGAGATAAAAAAATTGGTTCCGGAGACGACTTATGATTATTTAAAGACAAATTTTATGGATAAAATGGCCTAACGCATAGGTCATACGTATCCGGCATCATTTCAATCCATATCTTGGGGGTGTAAGAATGAACAAAAAATATGATCTAAAGGATATCACGGCAAAGCTTGTCGCTGTAGCTATGGGGCGCGAGCCGGCGGAAACTGTTATCAAGAATACGCGGCTTGTCAACGTCAACACGGGGGAAATTCTGGAAAACACGGATATCGCCATCGCGTACGGGCGTATCGCCCTTGTGGGGGACGCCTTGCATACGGTGGGGAAGGGGATAACCGTTATGGACGCCGAGGGAATGTACGCGACTCCCGGCTTTATGGACGGTCATATTCATGTGGAGAGCAGCATGATGAACGTGCGCGAATATGCCAAAACGGTTATCCCTCTGGGGACCACCTCCATTTATCCCGACCCGCACGAAATCGCCAACGTTCTTGGAAAAAAAGGCGTTCAATTTATGATCGACGATGCGGAGGCAACGCCGCTTCGGGTGTTTACCGTAATGCCGTCCTGCGTCCCCGCCGTTCCCGCTTTTGAGGATGCCGGTGCGACGATAACGCCGGACGATATCGCCGAGTTTATGGAGTTAAAGGGCATCTGCGGGCTGGGT
>JAGPAO010000023.1 GCA_018063805.1 Synergistaceae bacterium
GGCGGATGCGCATTGCGCTTGCCGCCGTCCTTTTGGCGCGTCCCGATATCCTGCTGATGGATGAACCGACCAACCATCTGGATACGGAGAGCATGGAGTGGCTGGAGGGTTGGCTGCGCGATTTTCGAGGGGTACTGATCACCGTTTCGCATGATCGCCGCTTTTTGGACAAGATGGTGACCCAGATTGCGGATCTTTCGCAGGGGAAACTGACGTTGTACTCTTTTTCCTACGAGAAATACCTGCAGGAAAAAGAGGCCCGGCGCGAGCGTCTGATTAAGGAGCATGAGGAACAGAAGGAAAAAATCGAACAAATTCAGCGTTTCGTGGAGCGCTTTCGAGCCAAGGCGACAAAGGCCACTCAAGTTCAAAGTCGCATCAAGCAGTTGGAGAAGATGGAAGTTGTCGAAGTTTCCAGCCTCTCAAAGACGGTTCACTTTCACTTTCCGGACGCACCCCGCAGCGGTTTTGAAGTGATCAAAGGGGAGCAATTATCCCAGCAGTACGGGGATCACGTTGTTTTTAGCGATCTTGATTTTGAAATCCATCGCGGTGAGAAAATAGCGCTTGTCGGGGTGAATGGCGCGGGGAAATCGACGCTGCTCCGTCTCTTGAGCCAGAGCGAGGAGCCGACATCGGGCACCGTGACGATGGGGCATAAGGTGCGCAAGGGGTATTTTTCACAGGAGAGCGCGCAAAACCTGAACTACCGCCGTACGATCTGGGAGGAGGCGTGCCACACCGGCTCCAAGATGACGGAGGCGGAGAAGCGCAGTTTGTTGGGGGCGTTCCTGTTTTCCGGTGAAGATATCCACAAATCCGTGGCCGTGCTTTCCGGCGGGGAGAAATCGCGCGTCTCGCTTTTTAAATTGCTACTTTCAGATTCAAACTTTTTAATCCTGGATGAGCCGACTAACCATCTGGATATGAATACGAAGGAGCTGTTTCAGAGGGCATTGCTACAGTATGCGGGGACTCTGTTGATCGTCTCGCACGACCGTTATTTTCTGGATAACTTGGTGGATAAAGTTGTGGAAATCCGCGACGGGCGTCTCTTTACTTACCCCGGGAATTACTCCGCTTTTATCGAAAAGCGAGCTCGTCAGATGGAAGAGGAAAATGCCGCGGCAGAATGCCCTGCGGTAAAGCCCAAGGAGGTAGAGCCGGAACCGCTGCAAAAGAGCAAGGAACAAAAAAGGCAGGAAGCCCACGAACGGAACCGCATCTATCGTTTGCGCAAGGAGATTCAGGATCAAATCGATCCGGTTGAGGCAGAGATCGCGCAAATAGAGGCGCGCCAATCGGAGATCGACGCGCTGCTTTGCGATCCGAAGGTGCTCGCCGATTCCCCTCTGGTGCAGGAGCTTTTCATCGAGCGCAAAACATCCGAAACCGCGCTTGCAGACACATACGTAAAATGGGAAGAGCTTGCCGCACAGATGGAGGAGATAAACTAAAAGAGTATCAACGAAAAACAGTAATAGCCGCTGACTCCGTTAGAGACGAACAGGAATCAGCGGCTATTTTTTTAGATGTTGTTTAATCGTTACCGCACCTTCCGGATACAATCAATGATCGTGCCGTCGCGGTATTCGACCAGAGCCACGATTTCATCCTCCACAAAGGGGACGGGGTCGGGGATGCCGGTCATTCTCTCGATTTCATCCTTCAGTTGCCGGATATCTTTTACCGGAAGCCGTGCGTCTTTTGCGCGTTTGATTAAATCCTCGCGCCTCGGGTTGATGCAAATACCGCGCTCCGTGACGATGGCGTCCACCGTTTCCCCCGGCGTGACGACGGTCTGCACGCGATCGCGAATGGAGGCCACTCCCTCGCGCATGGAGGGGATGGTGATGATGGAGAGTTTGGCTCCGGCTGCCGTGTCACAGTGCCCGCCGGAGGCTCCTCGCAGGACGCCGTCATGTCCGGTAAGAACATCCACATTAAAGTCCACATCGACATCCAGAGCCGCTAAGACAACCACATCGAGATTGTTGACGATGCACCCCTTGTTGAAGGGGTTGGCGTACCAGGACGCGTCTATTTCAATGTGGTTTGGATTTTCAAGGATCGATTTGGTTACGGCGGCGTCGAAGCTTTGCACGTCAAACAGCGTGCGGAAGAGCCCCTCTTGCAGCATGTCCGCCATGTAGCCGGAAATACCGCCGATACCGAAGCTTCCGCGAATTCCCGTCTCTTTGAAATAATCGCGCACATATTTGGCAACGGCAAGGCTCGCCCCTCCTGCCCCCACTTGAAAAGAGCAGTTTTCAACGAGTAACCCGGAGGCGCGAATGAGGGCAAACGCATTTTCCGCTATCTTCAAGTTAACCGGATCACGGGAGATGCGGGCTGCGCCGGATGCTATTTTTGAGGGATCCCCTATCGTATCAACGACGACGACCTGATCCACCAGATATTGCGGAATGGAAATACGCGGTGCCAAGGGATATGGGGTTAAATCATCCGTTACGACGATGACGTGCCGTGCGTGCCGCGCGTCTACTTGTGCGTATCCCAGTGTGCCGCAGGCTGATTTCCCCATGGCACCGGTCATATTTCCTGAGGCATCACAGATGGGAGCGCCGAGAAATGCCACGTCGATAGAGATGGACCCCTCCTCGATGGCACGTGCCCTTCCTCCGTGGCTGTGGATAATCACGGGGATTTCTATCTCCCCTGCAGAAATGGCGCGCCCCACTTCACCCCGCACGCCGGACGTGTACAGGCGCGTTATCGTCCCCTTGCGGATGGCATTGGCCACGCATTCGTGGGCATCCGTGAGGGAACTGGGAGCTAGGGTTAATCCTTTGATGCCGAGTTCGTCAATGATGGATAGAACTTGAGGCAAGAGCCTATCTCCATTTCTGAAGTGGTGATGGAAGGAGATCGTCATTCCGTCACTGAGACCTGATTTGATGATGGCATTTTTTAAGCTATCCGTAATTTTATTTTGAGAGATAGCCGGGACTTTTATTTCCTTGACTTTGGGAGTCCATGTAAAATGACCGTCCAGACGTGCATAGGCTCCTGAAAAAGGGGCGATGGCTCCGAAATTTTCAATGCTTTTGGGCACTAGCCTGTCAATGGCATTGGGAATAAGGGGTAACTTCATCAGAGATCAACCTCCATGCCCGATACGCGGGCGAGTTCCAGCGTTCTCTCCGCTTGGGCAACAACAGGTGCGTCTACCATTTTATCGTCCACTGCGATGACGCCAAGCCCTTTTTTCTCCGCCTCTTTGGCCGCTCGAATAATGCGCATGGCTTTGACGACCTCTTCTGCCTCCGGTTGATAGGCATGGTGGATAATCCGGATTTGGGAGGGGTGTATCGCCGCTTTCCCTGCAAAACCAAGACCTGCCCCAAAACGCGCATCTTTCAGCAAGCCGTCGAGATCGTTGATGTCCGTGTATACGGTGTCAAAGGCTTCGCAGCCTGCTGCGCGAGCGGCGAGAATGACTTGGCTTTTGGCGTTCAGAAGTTCCATCCCCTCGCTCGTTCGTTTGATTCCCAGGTCTGCGGCAAGGTCCTGTCCTCCGAGTGTTAAAGCGGTGACGCGGGGACAAGCGCTTGCGACTGCATAGGCGTTTAGGATGGAGAGTGCCGTTTCCAGCATCGCATGGATTTTTACCGATCCGATTTCCAGATGATGCTGCTCTTCCAACTCTGTAATCATTCGGTCAGCAACGAGCACGTCCTCCGCCGTATTTGTTTTGGGCAGGCGAATCGCATCCGGTTTTGAGGGGATGATGCACTTTAAATCGAGCTCAAAATACTCCGTATCGCGCCCGTTGACGCGTACAGTGCGCTCTACGTGTCCGAAGTCGATGGTTTGAAGTGTGTTGCGCACAAGGTGCCGCGCCGCATCCTTTTCAGATACGGCAACGGCGTCCTCCAGGTCAAGCAGAACGCTGTCTGCTCCGTATATGGCGGCGTTCTGAAGATTGCTCGGGTTGTTCCCCGGGATGTAAAGCAGGGAGCGCCGGGGTTTGCGAATATACTTCATTGTCATGCTGCGGCGTCTTGTTTGTTGGCCTTATGCTGGCGCATGAGGGCGTAGATAAGGGAGATGGTGGCCATGACAATCATGACGGCGGAGATCGGCTTTTGCAAGAAAATGCCGAGATTCCCGTTAGAAATGGTCATCGCGTTGCGGAAGTACTGTTCCGTTGATTCCCCCAGAATAAGCGCCAGGACTAACGGCGGCAACGGCAACCCCATTTTGCTGAAAGCGTATCCGGCCACGGCAAAGAAGCTGACGAGGATAAAATCAAAGGGGCTGTAGTTGAGGAAATACGTCCCCATAAAGGCCATTCCCAAAATGAGCGGGAGCATAATCCTTTGCGGGATGCGCAGCAACTGAACTAAAGGAATTGCGAGGGGAAGGTTGATGATCAGCAAAGCGACGTTGCCGACCAGCATGGATGCAATGACTCCCCATGCGATTTCCGGCTGCTGTGCAAACAAAACAGGCCCGGGGCGAACGCCCAAGAGCATCAATGCCCCCAACATGACGGCAGTTGTGCCGGATCCGGGGATTCCGAGCGTGAGCAGGGGAACCATGGCTCCGCAGGAACAGGCATTGTTGGACGCTTCCGGAGCGGCTAATCCTTCAATAGCCCCTTTTCCGAATTTTTCGGGGTGCTTGCTGAGTGATTTTTCCATGGCATAAGACATGAACGTGGCGATGGTGCCCCCCATACCGGGCAGAACCCCGATAATAAATCCAAGCGGGGAGTTACGCAGCATCGGCATCAGGCACTCTTTAAATTCAGCCCAGCTGACCCATACTTTGCCGATGCTTTTAGCATCCACTTTATACTGCACATCAATGGTTTTTAAGTTTTTAAAGACTTCACAGACGGCGTAAATACCGATCATGACGACGAGGAAATCTACGCCTTCATGAAGATCCTCAAGCCCGAGGGTAAAGCGATTCACTCCGGACTGCGGGTCGATTCCTATGGTGGAAATCATAAAACCGACACAAATGGCAATAAGCCCTTTGACCAGGCTGCCCTCCGAAAGGGTGATGGTCGCGGTAAGAGCAAACAGGAGCAGAGAAAACATCTCCACAGGGCCAAACTTGAGTGCGTAGCTGGCAATAGGCCCGGTGAGGACGATGAGCATGACCATCCCGATCATGCCGCCGATGAAGGAGGCAATGGCCGAAATAGCGAGAGCGGGGCCGGCTCTTCCCTGCTTGGTCATGGGATAACCGTCAAAGCAGCTGACAATGGCAGAGGCGTCTCCCGGAGTGTTGATCATGATGGACGCGCGCGACCCGCCAAACATGGCGCCGTAATAAACCGCGCACATGGTAATCAGGGCTGTAGACGGTTCCATATTGTAGGTAATGGGGATCAGAATGGCGACGCCTGTGGCGGGGCCAAGACCGGGGAGCATTCCCATAATGGTTCCGAGCAGACCTCCGACAAAGACCCATACCATATTACCCGGTGTGAGGGCTTCGTTAAATCCGAGCGCCAAATTGTTGAGGACACTTTCCATTTGGGTCTACCTCCTTAAAACGGAAGAAAATCAAGCAGGCCGCGAGGCAGGCTCAATTCCAGTCCGACAGCAAAGACAACGTACGTGACAAGCGAAAAAAGCAGGCTGATGATGATGTTTTGTTTTGTCCGCCCCACATTGATAAGGGTGGAACAGCTGATCATAAAGATAAAGGTGGCGATGACATACCCTAAAAAATCGAGCGCTTTGCCATAGAGCACACCCAGGGCAACGCATATTGCTATTTTTGTCCAGACAGCACGATCCTCTTTAAACTTAAAAGAAAAAGCAGGGCGTTCTTTTGCGCGCAAATCTTTGAAGATCAACACGCCTCCGCAAATGAGAGTTGCGGTACCGATGATATAGGGGAAAAGCCTAGGCCCTATTTCATCTCCGGCATTGACATCCGGGAGGAGTGCTGCACCAATCAGATAAGCGGCTCCTAAAACAAGGGCGAAAATTCCGCTCATTAAATTTTTCGTCATAGACACCTTAAGCACCTCCTGATAAGAGAAGCGGGGGAGCGATGATCGTCCCCCGCGTAGTATTTGAAATATTGCTGATTTACTTGGGGAGCAGTCCTACGCTCTGGAGGCTCTTTTTGAATTCTACTGTCTGCCGTTCCAGTGTTTTGGTGTGAGTGGCCTGATCCTCATAGTAGGGATCCCAGCCCAGTTTCGCGATTTCGGTTTTCCATGTCTTTGTCTGCACCATTTTTGCAAAGACGTCTTTCCAATATTTTTGCTGCTCCGGGCTCAAGCCGGGGGCGGCAATGATTCCGCGCCAGTGAGGGAACACCATGTCCACACCCTGTTCTTTCCAAGTTTTGACACCGGGAAGAACGGCGATACCCTTGGGTGCACTGATACCGATGACGCGAAGATTCTTACCCTTATGCTGTTCCAAAACTTCTCCGAGGCCGATGGTGATCGCCTGTACGTGTCCCCCCATAAGAGCGGGGATTTGTTCGGCTGCCGTCTGAGGGTAAACGACAAATTTGATGGAAGCGGGGTTGACCCCGTATTTCTGAGCCAGCATTAAAAAGGAGATATGGTCGTTGTTGCCCAGTGCAGGTCCCACTCCGATGATCACTTTGGTTGGGTCTTTTTTAATGGCTTCAAACAGATCTTTGCCCGTCTTGTATGGGGATTTTTCTGCGACAGCAACAGCTATCCACTCCGCCTGCAGATTGGCGATAACGGTGAAGTCTTTGTACGTCAAGTCGCTTTTGCCCAACAGGTTGTTCAGTATAAGGAGGGTAGATGTCGCCGCCAGGTATTCTCCCTGCCCTTTTTTCCCCTTCAGGTACGTCCATCCGGTGGCACCGCCGCCGCCCGGTTTGTTGGTGACGATCGCTTTTTTGTTGATCAGTTTTTCCTCTTGAAATGTTTTCTGGATGATGCGGCACAGGAGATCCCATCCGCCCCCCGGTCCCGCGGGTGCAATGAGTTCCACCGGTTTTTTGGGTTCCCAACCGGCGGCCCAGACGGAACTGCATCCCAGAACTACCAAGAAACTTGCCAAGGCTAATACGAGGAACTTCTTACTTTTTGACATTCCAATCTCTCCCTCTGAAGCAGAATTTTTGGAGCAACTGCTGTTTACATATACTCTCTTTTGTCCAGTCGGGAGGCTTCAGGGGCATTCTCGAACCAGAGGGTAAAAGAGTAATCTAAATGCTCGCCCCAGAGCCTAGCGGAGTCTTCTGCGGCATTTTTTTCAAAAAGATGGTACAGTTCCGAGCGGATAGCAAAACTTCTGGCAAAGCGTTTTTCAACAGTGATGCGCAAGACGCGATTGCGGTCTAATAATTCCCGGTGCTGCCAAATGAGATCAATCAGCCTTGGCGAGCGGCAGGCCTCGAACATAATGCGGTTGTATTGGTAGACATGAGGAAGGAATGCTTCGATTAAATTCTCCCCCTCAATTGTGTCAAACAGTATTTGTGCCTGCTCCAATTCCTCTTTAAGTAGTCCCAGTTCCTTTTTCGTGATTCTTTTAGCGGTGTAGCGAAGAGCCAGCGTTTCTATTGCCTTTCTGATAGCGAAAATATGAGCGATATCGCTTGGAACAATTTCTTTGACGACATTCCCCTTCATGGGCGTACGCTCAATCAAATCTTCCGCTTCAAGTTTTTGCATCGCCTCTCGTACAGGAGTGCGGCTAATGCCGAATTCTTCCGCTATTTGAGAGTCTGTGAATCGGCTCCCGGCAGGGAGATTGCCTGAGACGATTGCCTCCCGGAGATGTTCGTAAACAATTTCTCGAACGGGCTTTACCGATATTGCGGGGATATTTTTTAAAAGAGACATGTGAGCACTCCTTTAGTATGTTGTATCCAGAATACTTGACCCAGCATCCTAGTAAGGATAATATCTAATAGAGCATTTCTTGTAAAGCCTTTATTTAATAATGGTTTCATCATTGTTACATACCAATATTCTCTCTATAGGAGGGCTATCCATGCAAAATCTTGCAGAAAAGGTAATCTCACGGCATTTGGTTGCGGAAAGTGATGACATGGGAGGAGAGGTCGCCGTTCGGATCGATCAAACACTGACTCAGGATGCAACCGGAACGATGGCTTATCTGCAATTTGAGGCAATGGGGGTTGAGCAGGTCAAGACAGAGCTTTCTGTGAGCTATGTCGATCACAATACCCTTCAGGTCGGTTTTGAAAATGCGGACGATCACAAGTATCTTCAAACAGTGGCCATGAAGCATGGTTTGCTCTACTCGCGTGCCGGGAATGGAATTTGCCACCAGGTGCATTTGGAACGTTTCGGGGTTCCGGGTAAAACTCTTCTCGGCGCGGATAGCCACACTCCAACGGGGGGAGGGCTTGGTATGCTTGCTATTGGAGCAGGAGGAGTGGATGTTGCGCTCGCTATGGCGGGGCAACCCTTTCACTTCCCCATGCCGAAAATCGTCAATGTTCGGCTAACCGGTAAGCTGCCTTCTTTTGTCTCTGCTAAAGATATTATTTTGGAGTTATTACGCCGTCTCAGCTGCAAGGGGGGCGTGGGAAAAATATTTGAATATACGGGGGATGGGATTGCCTGTTTGTCCGTTCCGGAGAGGGGGACCATTTGTAATATGGGGGCAGAATTAGGTGCTACCTCCTCTCTTTTTCCAAGCGATGAAGTGACGCTGCAATTTTTGAAAGCGCAGGGGCGTGAAGGGGATTTTGTGCCCCTTACGGCAGATGCCGGAGCCTCTTATGATGAAGTCATTACGATTGATTTGAGTGCTCTGCGTCCCATGGTTGCGCTTCCCCATCTTCCCGATCACGTCGTTCAAGTGGAAGATGTGGCGGGTAAAGCCATCGATCAGGTTTTTATCGGCAGTTGCACGAGCGCTTCCTATCTTGATTTTATGCGCGCAGCGGCTATTTTGAAGGGGCATACCGTTCATCCCGAGGTTAGTTTGTGTATCGCTCCCGGATCGAAACAGGTGTTCAGCATGGTAGCCCGAAACGGGGCTCTGGCCGATATGATCGCTTCCGGAGCGCGTATCCTGGAGAGCGCGTGCGGCCCTTGCGTGGGGATAGGGCAGGCTCCTTGTACCGGCGGCATCAGTTTGCGGACTTCCAATCGGAATTTCGAGGGGCGGTCCGGTACGAAAGACGCACAGATCCATCTCGTCAGTGTTGAAACGGCTGCGGCTTCGGCTATCCGCGGAGTGCTTACCGATCCGACAACTCTTAACGGAGAAATTGAACTCGATGTGCCTCTCCCCGATCACTTCATTGTGGACGACAATATGATCCAGCACCCTCCTAAAGACGGAGCAGGTATTACCGTTGTCCGCGGGCCCAACATTGTCCCCCTGCCTCTTTTTCCCCCGATGGATTCAAGCATCCATGCGGACGTGCTTTTAAAAGTCGGTGATCAAATCACGACGGATCATATTGCGCCTGCGGGGGCGAAAATTCTTCCCCTGCGTTCCAATATTCCGGCGATATCAAAGTATTGCTTTACACCCGTTGATCCGACCTTCCCTGATAGAGCTATGGCTGCCAATGTTGGGATTATCGTTGGCGGGGAAAATTACGGACAGGGTTCCAGTAGAGAGCATGCGGCTCTATGTCCGCAATATTTGGGGATACGTGCGGTAATCGTCAAATCGTATGCGCGTATTCATCGTCAAAATTTAATCAACTGCGGCATTTTGCCCCTTGTTTTTGAAAATCCATCTGATTATGATCGCATAGAGCAGGGGGATTCCCTGCTATTAGATAACCTTTACGAAACGGTGGAGGGGGATTGTGTTGTGGCTCGTTTTGGGAAGAAAGAGGGAGAAATCCGCTTGAAACACGGGATGTCTACTCGGCAGATAAAAACAATGTTTGCCGGAGGGATCCTCAATAGGGTGCGTCACAAGGAGCGTTGATGGACGCCTTAAGAGAGCTTCACTCCCCCCGAGAACTACGGGACAGAGAGCAGTTGCTGGTTTCCCGAGGGCTTTTTGTCCCCTCCGGAGAGGGTACCTATTGGGGGTTTTTTCGCGATGAAGAGCTGATTGCCACCGCATCGCTCATCAACGGCATTATTCAGGGAGTCGCCGTTAGCCCTTTCTGTGAGGGGGAAGGCTTGACGAGTATCCTGCTTACAGCAGCTCTTAAACGCGGGATTTCCATGGGATTGGCGCATTTTTTCCTGTTTACGAAACCTGCGGAGAGCACGAGTTTTGCACAGCTTGGTTTTACTGAGGTTGTGAGTACGCGGGACAGTGTGCTGATGGAGTGGGGCCGCCCCGATGTGGATGATTTTAAAGCGGTGTTGCAAGATGTTTATTTGGCGGCCGGCACACCGAATCGAGCAGCTGCGATTGTCGTTAATTGCAATCCGTTTACTCTGGGGCATCGTTGGTTGCTGGAGCAGGCCGCTATGCAAAGTGAACACCTTTTTGTGCTGGTGGTGGAGGAGGATCGTTCCTATTTTCCCTTTGATGCTCGTTTTCGTTTGGTGGAAGAGGGGGTGCGCGATTTAAAGCATGTCACCGTCATTTCAAGCAGCAGCTATGCCGTATCCTCGGCTACGTTCCCCTCTTACTTTACAAAGAAGGAGCAACTGGCACGGGTGCATGCAGAGCTGGATATCACGCTTTTTGCGCGGCACATCGCTCCTTCGCTTCACGTGAAACGCCGCTTTGTCGGGACGGAGCCGTATTGTCCCGTTACTTCTGTTTATAATGGTGTGATGAAAGAGCTTCTCCCCTCAATGGGGGTCGAATTGGTTGAACTTGAGCGTGTTGAAGCGGACGGGGAGGCCATCAGTGCTTCCCGTGTTCGCCGTTTGCTTGCGGAGGGGCGGATGGCGGAATTGGTCTCTCTCGTTCCTCCTGTCACGTTTGAATACCTGCAATCGGAAGAGGCGGTGCCTATTCTTGAGCGATTGCGAAGTATGGAAAAAGTATAAAAAGGAGGGGAAATGGTGAATATTTTGACGTCGGTAGTCGCGGGATCTTTAGAATCAAGTGATGTGTTGGTTTCGCTTGCACCATCCCAAAACGGTGAATTAGATTTGCAGATTGAGAGTATTGTGATCAAGCAATTTGGGCGCAGAATACATGCCGTGGCGGAGGAAATGCTTCAGCAGCAATCCGTGCAGAGCGGAATGATCCGCATTCAAGATAGAGGTGCCTTAGAGTGTACGTTGAGGGCTCGTTTGGAAACGGCACTGGCCCGGGTGCAGTTGGGATAGTTCACAGGAGTAGGACGGTTATGCTCGTTCTGCTCCTATCTTATCACGTTGTAGCTTTGAAATAACGACAAGGCCGCTTGTAAAAGCGCAATGTAAAGAAATATTTTTCCCATTTCCCCCAAACAAGACATACTTATTTTCCTCCGTGTCTGTAAATGCTGTCATTTCGTTTTTATGGTGTGTTTAATCCCTTAAGCTCAGATGCCGCTGTCCCGAGAGGCGAGTTATTTTCTTCGATAATCAACCGCTGTTGCTTCGTAAAAGAGGCGATGAAGGCGTCAAAGTGATGAAGGTCAGAAAGATTCATGAGGTCAATTTTTTTTATATGAGAGTACTCTTTGCATCGGTAGATTTTAAAGCAGTGCTCGACTTCGTTCAGAAGTTTCTCCAGGTGTGAATGGGCAAATGCGCCTGCGGAAACGGTGTCCGATTTTGTGTAGCAAATGGTGTCCGTAACAATATTTGCAAGGTCGCAAATTTCCAAAACGTGTTTTCTGAGTAGGGGGTTTCTGATGAGCTCCGCCATGGTTCGCGCGGTGCTGATTTTAGCGTAGCACGTATCGGCAACGGGCGATTTTCTCTGTTTTTGCTGTTTGGGGATCCTGGAAAGTGCCTCTCTTTTTATAGAGACATAGCGGTTTGGGTCGATGTGGTGAGGCTCTTTTAGCGGCCTTTTTTTACACACGTAAAACAACCAAAAGAATCCGTAAAGAACGAAGATCCCAAATAGAATCCTTTGGGTAGGGGAAGGGAGTAGTGTGTGAAACGGAGTTACCGTTGAGGCGAAAATAAAAAATAAATGCATTAACAAGCCCTCATATTCGTATAATTGTTGTATAATAGGGCATATATGCCCATGTTTCAAGAGTCTAAAGTCCCTGTATTGTTATTTGAGTTAAAATGATCGATGGATGAGGTGAAAGAAGCAGTGCGGTGGAAAGATGCGTCTGTGGAGATGACCATTTGCTATTGCAACGATGT
Organism: Synergistaceae bacterium; assembly: GCA_018063805.1. Lineage (GTDB taxonomy): Bacteria > Synergistota > Synergistia > Synergistales > Synergistaceae > JAGPAO01. Next base: position 12,200 of record JAGPAO010000023.1, read on the forward strand.
CAAGAAAAAAGACATTATATTGGCGATCGTTGGGGGAGTACGTAATATAAAGGATATTGCTGAAAAAACAGGAGCTTCTCGCTGTTCCGCTTCCTGCGGGAGTGAATCAGCAAACGGTCGGTGTTGTGAAGCGGATATCCTTGAAATGTTGGATTTTTACGCCCCAATAGTGGATCAGCTTAGACGGCGTCCCGTGTAACCATAAGGGGTATCCCTATGATTACACGGATTTTTATTTACCGCTCTTTTTTCATGTGAATACAAAAACCTTCTTCTTGCGCCTCAAACGTGACATCCCATCCTGCGTTTTTACCATAACGAGTGACATTTTCCCTCGATGTAACGGTATCAACAAAAATTTTTACATTGCCCAATTTTATTGAATCCAATGTTTTTTTCGTCAGCAATACCGGTTGCGGGCAAGAGAGTCCTTTAGCATCGATAATAATGGGTTCGTTCATTTTGCTCCCCTCCTAGTTTTCTATACGTTGGATAAAAAGGGTACCCACAAAAACACAAAAAATTAGCCCAATGATCGTTGCCTGAATGCCGAAGCCGGTTACTCCGGCACCGGAACTTGCCAGACCGAAATTATGAGCAAAAGCGGCTCCGACCAGCATCCCAATAATAAAAACCCCTGCATCTGAGTCCCCTTCACCAGCCATAATCAATTGACGCCCGGGGCAGCCTCCTGCTAGCGTAAAGGCAATTCCGGATAGTACCATTCCGAGAAAATTCCACAGCTGTTCGGTGTGAGCCACCGGTTGGTTTTCAAATCCTGCGTTGAATTGTCCCAGTAGTAGGTTGGTGATGAAGGCCGCTGCGACGAAGGATACAATTCCTTTGAATAAATGTGAATCACGCAGCATTAAAAGATCTCGAATGGCACCCACTGTGCAGAAACGGCTTCGTTGTGCCAGCCAGCCCACTAATAACCCGGCTCCAAGAGAGATTAAAATGGGGGCGTGCATGGATCCGGGGCCGCTTGTTGAGAAAAAAATAGGAGCGCTTCCCTTCTCTCCAAATAGAGGTTGCATGAAGAGAAACCACAATGTTGCAAGTGCGGCTAACGGCATGAAAATGCCGCTGAATTTGACCCCTTTTTTAGCTGCTCCTAGATTGAAACCTCTCCATAAAAAGGCAATGCCAATCATGATTCCTACGGTAAGCCCTGCTATACCGGCCAGTGCGTTCCAGTCTCCGCCTGCAAGCCTCAGGTATGCGCGCCAAGGGCAACCGAGGAAAACCAGGGCACCAATCATAGCGAAAAAACCGAGAAAGAATCGAACCATTGGTGAAGATCCGCCGCGTGGGCGGTATTCACCAAAGCGAATGGACGAAACCCAAGCTCCAAGAATAAACCCCGGAATTTCCGGGCGCAGATATTGTACAACAGCAGCTCTGTGTAAGCCAAAAGCACCTGCGATATCGCGTATAAAGCATGCGACGCAGAAACCCATATTACCCGGATTACCCGCTTTTACTAAAAGTGCAGCAACAATGCCAAGAATGCCCCCTACAAGAGCGGGGCCATAACGCGATGTTAAGCATTTGTCCATTCTTATGCCTCCAGTGTGTTTGTTATAATCAACGACACAATGCGTTGTGTGGATGGAGGGAATTCATGTTTGTGGAAAGAGGCGAACGCGATGGCACCGAAACTTTGAACAAACAAGAGGTCTTCCCATGCGAAAATGCAATCCATGCATTTTTTTAGTACATCACGATTGAGTTCCTGTCATGGGAGCCACCTCCTTTAATCAACTATTGAATCAGAGAGAATAATTCTTGATTGACTTCTCTGATATTACCGCGGATGTTTGCCGCCAGTTGATCTAAAGAGCACCAGCGGACATCATGCGTAATAAACCGAGGGATGCTTATCGGTGGGTTGGATTCCGTGTTTATTTCGTTAATGCCATAAGCAAAAGAATAAACGACAAGCTCTCTCTGCTTTTCTGGAGAGGGAAGAGGCGTTCTTGCAATAAACGAAACAATAACCGATGCAAGGTCTGCTTTGGGAACCTGCTGAACATGGTGGAGTGCTTTTAATTCTGCGCTCGCATTTTTGAAAATCAGCTGCTCCATCTCCTTTGTATCCCCTGTCACCTCTAAAAAAACAGTTAGCCGTTCTTCTGCGGCTGCGCCGGAGATTATAAAAAAACAGGATAGCAATAGGAAAAATATAACCACGTGCTTATTGCTTGCATAAGTGGAAGGATACAAGAAAGACACCTCCATGCGACGAGAACCATTCCATCAGGCTATTCTATATGCTTACGCTATATGTTGCAACCTGAATTAAGAGTTAAAATAATCGCGGCACATGAGAGGAGAAATGAATGATGAACCGCGCTGAATTTGTAAAAATGCTGGAACATACGTTGCTTTATCCAACAAGTACAGAGGACGAAGTTGTTCGCGAATGCGCTATTGCCGCTGACTTGAATGTGGGTGTCATGGTCGTTCAACCCCACTTTGCGGAGCGGGTTGTTAAGGAGTTAAAGGGGAGCTCGGTGCGCACGGCAGCGGTTCTGTCTTTTCCGCATGGTTGCGATTTAACGGATGTAAAGATGACGGCTGCCGCTCGTCTGCGAGACAGAGGTATTGATGAAATAGATATGGTGATCAATCAGGGATACCTGAAATCGGGTAAGGCAGAGGCGGTGCAGGAAGATATCGCGGCGGTTGTCCAAGCCGGCGGTGGTGCAATTATCAAGGTTATTATTGAATCCTCAGAGCTGTCGCGTGATGAAATTATTTTAGCCTGTCATCTTTGTCAACAAGCGGGCGCGCATTTTGTAAAAACTTCCACCGGTTTTGCCCCTACAGGAGGGGCTACGGAGGAAGCGGTGCGTTTGATGCGAAAGAGTGTCGCCCCGCAAATGGGAGTTAAAGCCTCAGGGGGTATTCGCGATCTGAAAACGGCACTAAAAATGATCCAAGCCGGCGCATCTCGGCTTGGAGTTAGTGGAACGGTTAAAATCCTCTCAGAGTGGGTCGATATCGCTTAGTGATCTGAGAGAATGAATTGCTGAACCGCCCATGCCACGCCATTTTCATCATTGGAGGGGACCTCTTCGCGTGCTGCTGCTTTAGCGGCAGTACATGCGTTATTAACCGCACAGCCTATGCCTGCGTAGCGCAACATTTCGACGTCATTCTCCCCGTCGCCCAGAGCGAGGATTTCGTCCGGAGCAATGCCCATGCTTTCGGCTAGCGCTTTCAGTGCAACCCCTTTGTTGACGCTGATATCCATCATTTCAACAAATTCCGCACTGGAACGCGCTATGTAGATGGCATCTCCAAAACGTTCGCGCAGTTCGTTGCTGAGCAGGTGCGCATCCTCAAGAGAAGAAGCCATGCTCAGCAGTTTCGTGGGTTCGATGTGCGGTTCGTAAATAAGATCACCGATAGCGGCACCGCGTATGCCATAGACTCTTTCGTAGTCTTTAGCGAGGAATTCCTCCTTATCATGGACGTAAAGGATGTCATCAATGTAAGATTGGACGTAAGCCTTTCTCTTTTTCAAATAAGCGAGCATTTCCCGCGCTAAGTCCATCCTAAGGGGAGTATGCCGGATCACTCGTTGGCTTAAAGGCTCCTTGATGAGTGCTCCGTTGTAGCAGATAAGCGGGTTGGTTATTCCTATCTCATTGGCAAAGCGAAGAGTAGAGGAAAACATCCTTCCCGTGCTGATGGTGACAATAACACCGGCCTCTATGGCCATTTGGAGCGCTTTTTTATTTTCGGAAGAGAGTTTGCCTTCAGAGTTTAAAAGGGTTCCATCTAAATCGGTCGTTACTAAGCGGATCTTTGCCATAAAAAAACCTCCAATGTGATTAATTATTTTATTTATGAATATTTTTATTTTTTGTAAGCAATTTCTTTTCGCTATTTACGATGCAAAATGATTTCCTTCTTATGCAATACAACAAAGAATCGTCAGCAGTTCACCTGCGACTGCTGCTGCGCCCAGAACATCTCCATTCACTCCTCCTAGTTTTTTGTTCGACCATTGTGCAAGGAGGACACTGCTTAAGAGAATAAGGAGTAGGGAGCAAAGCCAGCCCAATGGGTTGAGTAGGGCGAGTGGAAGAATGGCGATAAAAGAAAATTTTAGTTGGCGTATTTCAAAGCCCTCAACCGCATCTTTCCCCATTCCGGCAGTCCAAGGATACTTTCCGAAATAAGCCGCAATACAAATACCAAAGCGTCCGAGTCCGGCGGCTAGGATGGAGGTTGCGATCCAATGTTCCACGTGAATCTCTGCCAGTAGGGAAGAGCGCAATCCAATCGCGAGTATTAATCCGATGACGCCAAAACTGCCGCACCGGCTATCTTTGAGCACTAATCGCAGTTCTTCAAAGGATTTACCGGATCCAAATCCATCCCATAGATCTCCCCACCCATCCAAATGAAGACTCCATCCTGATGCAACGTATAAGAAGGTCGAGATCCATGCGGCGGCAGGAAGCGGTATTAAGTTTGCAACAAGAAAGGGGGGAACAGCAACGAGCAATCCCAGAAGAGCGCCGACAAGAGGGATGAGGGGGAGTGCTTCAGATAGCGGCTGGCGGTCGAGTCTCTGTAGAAACAGAGGAAGCGGAATACGAGAGAGCAAGCCCCAAAGAGTACAAAAACGGGAAAGGAATCTCATGAGGATCCCTTTATCCACAATGGAATGCCGGCAACAAAAAGTGCAACGCGATCGGCTCGGGCGGCTACCATTTGGTTCGCTTTCCCCTGCAAGTCTCTAAAGCGCCGTCCCATGCGATTGGGGGGAACAAGAGATAACCCGACTTCGTTGCTTACGATTATAAGATGACGATAGGAGCCGGGTAATAACAAGGCTTCCACTTGCTTAAAAATCCCCTCTTGGCAGAGAATCCACGTTTTTTCTTCGTCCGCTTCCGACTCCGGCGCGTGTAAAAAAAGACGAGTTAACCAGAGAGTCAAACAATCTAGGAGTAATACCCCTTCTGTTTGTGCGATGATGCCTGGTAATTGTCTTGGTTCTCCCTCCCAGGTTTCCCACAGTGCGGAACGGCTGGCCTTGTGTGCGTTGATTCGCATTTCCATTTCGCTGTCAGTTGTTTCTGCGGTTGCCAAGTAGGTGATCTTTTGTCTCGATTGTTCTGCTAACTGCTGTGCATAGGTGCTTTTGCCACTACGGGCTCCACCCAGAAAAAGAGAGATACCTTTTAATTGTTGATCCACTGAATGTTCCTCCTCTCTCGTGGTCGTAAGACCTATTTTCATATTTTTAATCACCGAAGCTGACTCCATTTAATATCCCCTGTATGGCTTGGAGTAATACTTGTCCTTTTACTTGATCTTTGACAGATTCACCTTTACGTTTGTCAGAAGAATAACCGACCGGAATCTCAATGTTTAGCATAAATTTTTGTTCTTTAATGGTATTTAGGTTCGCAGGATCGTTGAGAGCGTCAGGTCTGAAATTTTGCTTTAGACTCGGAGCTATTGCAAAATCACCAAAATAAAACTGTCCCGGTTTTCCTCTTACGGTAAACTGCACATCTCGGAATTCTTTTGAAGAGTATCCCTTTATAACATTTCCAAGGAGTCCGCTAATGATGGTTTTGGTATCCACAGCAGCAGCTGTGCCGGAGGAGATAACGCCTTGTACTGCACTTAGAAAAATATTAAGGGCACGGACGTTAACATTTCCTATCAAATTAAGATCGAGCCCCGTTTCAAGGTTTGCGCTGCCATCTGCCAGTAAGTAGCGATAGGCTTCGTGGTCAGGAGGCGCGGTTACCCTGCTTCCCGGAAGGATATAAAGATTCTTACCATCAACGGTAAAGGTACTAATGACGGATTTAAAAAGGAGTAGTTTGTTTCCCATCGCCTTTGATAGTGTATCGACACCGGGAAAACCGGTTACCTCTCCATCGGTAATAGAGAGCCTGCCGGTTCCGTCAAGTAAACTTGTCCTTCGTGTGTCTCCTGCTATGCGTAGGGAGAAATCAGTTTTTCCCGTAATACTGCCGGTGCTATCGGGTATAACATCTCGAATGAGGCCGGTTAGATCCGCACTTTTGATATCCACCCTTCCTCCCCATTTAGTCGAGTGAAGGTCGGCGGCCAACTGTAATTTCATCTGGCCCCCATAAATACTCGCCGAGGCATCTTCTACCGTAAAGTATCGATCTTGAATATAAAAAGGAGCTTTGATGTTATGAGATGTAATGTTATAGATGCTTAAAGAGGGGCTGGTAAGCAACCCGGTTCCTTTAAAGGTCTCAGCTGTGCCGCTTGCGGTAAAGGTGAAATCAAGAATTCCTTTAACGTGTTTTCTCGCCTCATCCGGCAAATAGGAAGAAAGAACGCGCACGTTTAATTTTTTCCCCTTTGCTTGCATGTTTGCGTTCCAAACGCCGCCCGTATTTTTAAGTTCTGCTGTGGCATTCAGCGTGCCGCTTCCAACATTCGCCTTAATCTGCTTGAATCTTATTTCTTTTGGCGTTCCTGCAAGCTCTATGTCTACTCGGGGCAGATAAAAGCCATAGGCAAAAAATCGATGCAGGCTAAGCCGGGCTCCCACTCGGGGAGACGCCAAAGAGCCTGTCAGTTCAATTGTGCTATTCGCCACTCCTTGGACACTCCTCACCCGAGGAGAGATCAAGCGGAGGGTTCTGCCTATATCCATGCTGGTTGTGTGCAACTTTAGATGGAGCTGTTGGGGGGTATTTTGAGGCATTGCGATGCTACCTGTAAGTTCGATCCGCCCTTCGCCGATATTTCCTTGAATTTTTTGAAGAGAAAAAGTTTTGCCTGATTGGGTGATGGATCCATTTATATCGCGAAGATAAACACCCCTGCTCGTAAGACTAGATTTTCTTAGGCGAAGTCGATTGTTTGATAACGGCGAATGAGCGCTTTGAGTTAGTGCTATTTCTCCATTTAGCGTGCCGGTAACATCAGAAGAAATGATACCTTGCTGACGGAGTGTTGCGACGGGGAATCCGGAGAATCTTCCTGTTATATCCCAAGCAATGCCGTTATTGTTCCGTGGCCATTGAATAGAACCCGCAAGGGAAAACGGTGTTTTTCCCAAGGAGAAGCGTAATTGTTCCAAGAATAAAGATGATAGAGTAGCACGTCCCGTCAGTAAAATCCCTGACAGTGAGAGTTTGCGTGCTGTTGCGCGAAGAGAAGGCGAAGAAAGTGTAAAGCGCAATTCCGGATTCTCTCTTGATCCGGAAAGGAGCCATGCCCCCCCCGCGACAGCGGAAAGGCCCTCAGCTCTTACGGCTGCAATTCTGTCAGAAAAACTGGCGAGCGATAAGCGCTCTATTCGTCCTCTTAACGACAGATGATCACTTTGTGGATTTGCGATGCCTGCATTCCCCTCACCGGAAACCCGGCTGCCTCGCCACACCGTTGCGAAACGCTTTATAGTGAGCGTTTTGAAATCCGTCTTAAAATCGAGAGTGGGGGAGATCAGTTGCTCTTTCTGCGTGTTCAATGACAAACGAGAGGATTCCGCAGTCCCTTCAACATCAAAACCCGAAGAGCTTTTTCTCGCGACTAGTTTAGCTGAGATGGTACCTGTTATCTGCGCTTTTTTTAGCGGAGGCAAATCCCGAGCAAGCAATTCGAGATTTAGTCGAGAGATCGAGAGGGGTAGGTGAAATGCATCGCCTGTGCTGTGAAAGATTCCTCCTGCTTCATAAGTTCCTCCGTATAATTTCCCGAGAAATAAAACATCCATAGGTGCTTCTCCATGGAGGGCGATCTTCCCATTCGTGTCATTGATCGTGTATTTCTTGTCGTAGATTAACTTAGCGCTAAAGAGATCAACGTCTCCTTGCCATTTTTTTATGGGTCCCTTGATGTCTATCGATATGGAATCGATTTTTCCCGTGACGCTAGACAGACCATTTGCGATGTTGTGCCATTCAGTCAGGTCCAAGTTGTTTCCTTGTGCTTTGATGTCCAGTTCGAAATCTTTGGAGGTGGGGAAGCGAAGAGAGATGTCTCCACTGATCGGTGATCCGAAAATATTGCCGTTAAGATGTCTGAAGAGCAGTTGTCGATTCGCATAGGCTAGTCTTGTCTTTAGCTCCGAGACGGGGAGTTTCCAGACGTGTGCATCCGGAGTCTCAATGTCTCCGGAGATATCCCAGGCATTGTTTTTTTTAGAGATAAGGACGCTCCCTGACGTGATTCCTCGGAGGTCTGCCCTGTCGACAGCAGGAATAAGATAATGCAGCTTCGACAGGTCAAACGTTTTAAAGGTACATTTTAGAGAAATTGAGGGGGAGATGACGCCGTCAACTTGAGCTCGTGCTGTGTCCCATTCAAGCCCTGCGGTGATTCGCTTGAGATCCTCCTCTTGTAGCAACTCTCCGTCCGCTTTGATTCTTTTTTCATCCAGAGATCCATTAAGTTGGATGGTGAAGTTGTTGTGCTTGTTTTTCACGAGAGCCTTTTCGATGATGAGTTTCCCCTGGGGCGTGGTTGTCCTTAGGTTGGTCACTCGAATCTTATCGACGGGAAGATTCCAAGTGGATTCTTTGCGGTCTGCTGTTTTTTGTCTTAGTAGATTGTTTA
>JAGPAO010000107.1 GCA_018063805.1 Synergistaceae bacterium
TCGATCCCTTTTCTGGCTCAATGGGTGCAATCTTGGACGGGCATAGAAACCCGCGTTATAAAAGAACCGATATTGGTATCGACCGTCATGATGGGGTAAGATAAATAAATATAGGGGACGATGTTTCAGCACGACCGTCGGTGTGCAAATATGAATGAGGTGAATGTTGATGGCGAAAAGAGTTTTCAGTGGGATGCGGCCAACGGGGAAATTACATTTGGGACATTTAGCGGGTGCTCTCACCAATTGGGTGCAGCTGCAGGAACAGCATGATTGTTTTTACTCCATAGTGGATTGGCATGCACTGATGTCCGACTATGCCGATAGCAGCCATTTGAAGGATAACTCGAGAGAAATCCTGCTGGATTGGTTGGCAGTGGGAGTGGATCCGAGTAAATGCGCTATTTTTGTGCAATCACATGTAACACAGCATGCGGAGCTGCAAATGGCTCTTTCTCTTATCACTCCGCTTGGCTGGCTTGAGCGCAATCCAACGTATAAAGAGCAGATTTTGAACCTGCAGAACAAGGACTTATCCACCCACGCTTTTTTAGGGTACCCGGTGCTGATGGCTGCGGATATCCTGCTGTATAAGGCGGAACTTGTTCCTGTAGGGGAGGATCAGTCGGCTCACCTTGAGTTGAGCCGGGAGATCGGGCGGCGATTCAACAACTTCTTTGCCCCTGTTTTTCCGGAACCGCAGGCGCTGTTTACGAAGACGCCGAAGATACCGGGTACGGATGGGCGCAAAATGAGTAAGTCATACAACAACTCTTTGCAAATTGCGGAGGAGCTTTCCTCTTTGGAGGTAAAGATCAAAACGATGACGACCGATCCTGCGCGGGTTAAGCGAACCGATCCGGGGACACCGGAAATTTGCCCAGTATGGGACTTGCATCGTTTTTTCAATGAGGATTCAGCGGAAAAAGAGGCGATCCATCACGGTTGCAAGACTGCGGGGATTGGCTGTATCGACTGCAAAAAAAAGCTCTTCGCCCATATTGCGCGTGTCATGGAACCGATTCATCAGCGCCGCGCCTATTTTGAACAGCATAACGATGAGTTGATGGATATTTTAAAGACGGGGGCTCAGCGCGCCCGTGTGGTTGCCGGGGAGACGATGGAAGAAGTCTACAACGCCCTCGGAACGCTCCGCCAAGGAACCTTGTGAGCGAGGGGACACCGAAAGAGTTTTTTGAGGTGCAGCTGGGGGCCTTTACAGGGCCTCTGGATCTTTTGTGCCACCTGATTGAGAGCCGTGAGATTGATGCCGCCAAGATTAAACTCACAGACCTTATTTCTCAGTACGTGCACTTTGCGCTGATGACCAAGCGGGCAACGCTGTCGGAGTTGGCTGATTTCTTTGCGATGGCAAGCAGGCTTTTATTGGGCAAGGTGCGTGCTCTTTTTCCCTCAACACCCAGGGATGAAGAGCCGGATGAAGAGGATCTGCCCTATGATTTTGAAGGGGAAGAAGAGGCTTTACGGGGGGCTTTAGAGCGTTTTCGCCCCTATCGCCGCGCTGTTATTTGGATGCGGCAGCAGCAGGAACAGCGCGAGCGCTCCTTCATGAGAATTATTGAGGGGGAGGGGCCTCCTTGGTATGATATCGGAGACCTCTACGGTCTTGCCCGCCTGTGGTGGAGCACGATTGAGGAGTACAATCAAAAGCGCCGCCGAGGTACGGATGAGGATTATTTTATGGAGGAGATACCGGATGCCGTACCGGAGGAAGTTCTTGTGGAGCAGAGGATGGAGGATATCATGAATCGACTGGAAAACGGTACGGGGACGGGCTTGCGGGAACTGATGCGCCTTTTTCCTGTCGGTAGCCTCATCGTTACGCTTTTGGCATTGCTGGAGCTTTCGAGGATGGGCAAAATCCATCTGTCTCAAGAAGAGGTTTGGGGGGAGGTGCAAGTCCTTGCTTCCTGACTCGATGGGGCTTCTTGAAAAGCAGTTGGAGGCCATTCTCTTTGTCGCCACTCTCCCCGCAAGCGAAGAGGAGTTGGCCATGGTTCTGGGTATATCCAAACAGGCGGTGCGCGGCTCTATCTTAAAGATACAGGAGCATTACAAAGCACAGCATGGGCTTTGTTTGCTGCAGCAAGCGGGCGGATGGCAGATGGCCTCCTCGCCGGATTTTGCCGATACGGTCTCGCATTTTAGGAATACAGCGCAAGAGCAGCGCGTGCGGCTCAGCAAAGCGGCGCTGGAGACGCTCTCCGTCGTTGCGTACAATCAACCGGTAACGCGTTCGGAGGTTGAGGAAATCCGAACGGTACGCTCTGACCGCGTTATTGAGACCCTGATGAAGCATGGGTTAGTGCGTATTGCGGGAAGGAAAAAGAGTATCGGAATGCCCCTGTTGTATCGAACAACCGATCGTTTTTTGGATCTGTTTGGGCTGGAATCGATCTCCGCTCTTCCTCGGCTGGAGGACCTGCAGGATCTTGTTGTTTCGGATGATATTTCATGGGGAAGCGCAGCGGATGCCGATGACGATGAAGAATGACGCGCAAGAACTCTTTTCTCCCACTATGACTTACCCGATTAGGCTGAACCGCTATCTGGCTGCATGCGGCCTTGGGGCGCGGCGTAAGGTGGAGCAGCTTATCTTAGAGGGGCGTGTGGGTATCGATGGTGCCGTAGAAACCACCTTGGGGCGCGTTTTAACTCAGCCGTGCAGCGTTACGGTAGATGGCCGTGAAATTAGTTTTTCCCCGCATCTTTACCTTGTGATGAATAAACCGACAGGGATTCTTTCTGCGGTGGAGGATAAGAGAGAGCGGACTGTTTTGGATCTCCTGCCGGAAAAATATCGAAAGCTTCGCCCCTTTCCTGTAGGGCGTTTGGATAAAGATAGTGAGGGTTTGTTGATTCTCACCAACGATGGGGATTGTGCCCAAAGGATCATACACCCCTCGGCTGAGATTCCCCGGACTTACGAAGTTTTAATTTATCCTTCTTTGGATACAAAACAGGTGGCAGAATGGCGAACAGGTGTTAATATAATGGGAAGAAGATTTGTGCCGCTTGCCGTGGAAGCATTAGATGGGAATCGCCGCTGTTTTTTTAAGGTTGTTCTTCGGGAGGGAATCAAACGGGAAGTCCGATTGATGGTAAAATCGTTTGGAAGCAGAGTACAGAGTCTTCGTCGCGTAGCATTGGGAGGACTTTTGCTCGGTGATCTTCCGAGGGGGAGCTTTTTGGAGTTTTCTCGAGATCAATTATGGAATGAAATCTTGAAAGAAAAGATATAATCCATCATAATCAGTACAGGATCATTTCTTTTGATATAATGAAACAATCAGTCCGCCTGTGGAGGGATGTCAATGCAAGGGTTAGATGAACGTACTCGGGACCTGATTCAGAGACGGGTTTTAAAAAGGGTAAACGATATTCCGTCGTTGCCGCAGTTTGTTATTGAAACACTGAAAAAGTTGGACGATCCGAAAAGCAGTGCTGCCGATGTGGCAAACAAGCTTTCCCGCGATGAGGGGCTCGTGATTCGTGTCCTTCGATTGGCGAACTCGGCTTACTATGGTCTCTCCAGAAGGATATCAAGTGTTTCTGAAGCAATCTCATTCCTGGGGTTCAAAACGGTCAAGAGTATTGTGCTGGCGGCTTCGGTCTACAAGTTTATGGACAGTTCTTTTACGGGATATGCGCTTGATAGGGGCGATCTGTGGAAGCACTCACAGAGCGTTGCTTCGACGGCTCGTTTTCTTGCGACCCACGTTAAGGGCGTGGATCCTGAGGAAGCGTATATTGCCGGAATGGTTCATGATATCGGGAAAATTGTATTGAACGATTACGTTCGTTTTGGCTACAGTATTATTATTCGGTTGGTGGAGGAAGAGCAACTTCCTTTTACGGATGCAGAGAAACAGGTTCTCGGCTTTGACCACGCACAGGTAGGCGGGCTTGTCATTGAACAGTGGAATTTGCCTGAAATTTACATGTACACGACGAGCAATCACCATTCGCCCGCAGCGTTGCCGGAGGACATGCAGGAGTATCGGCTTGTGGTCGATGTCGTCCATGTTGCCAATGCCATCTGTTCGATGCTTGGTGCCGGAATTGGTGCCGATGGGCTTCAGTATAGTCTTTCTGAGGAGAGTTTGGCGCGCATCGGGGTTACAAACCTTGAGGAAACAATGTCCAGTGTGGTTGATCTTTTGGCGCAGATTGAAGAGGAAGACTATTCGGAGCCTGCGTAGATGAAACAGGAACATCGGCTTCCCGTCATCGTTCTGGATGGTCCCGCAGGTGCAGGGAAGAGCAGTGTCGCAAGGGAGCTTGCTGCGCGGATTGGAGTTCCCTTTTTGGATACAGGTGCCATTTACAGGGGCATCACGTGGTGGCTTGATAAGAAAAGCATCGTTCCGCAAGACGGACCGGAGTTGGAGTGCGCGCTCCGGACATTTTCTGTTTCTTTGCCGGATAATCGGGTGTTGGTGTGCGGGGTTGATGTCACTTCGGAAATTCGCACCCCGAGGATTGATCAAAAGGTTTCTTCGTTCGCTGCTCTAAAAGGAGTACGGGACGCCCTTCTTTCCCTTCAGAGAGATCAGGCGGCTCTCGGTCTCGTGGCAGAGGGGCGCGATATGGGGACCATTGTCTTTCCCAATGCAGATCTTAAGATTTTTCTTACGGCATCACCGGAGGAAAGGGCGAAACGACGCTATCAGGAGCGGTTGGATAAAGGTGAAAGTGCGGATTACGAGGGCATACTCAAGCAGGTTATAGAGCGAGATAACCACGATTCCACCCGGAATGTAGCCCCTCTTCGGCAAGCGGAAGATGCGCTCTTATTAGACTCCACCGGAATGCCCTTTGATGTCGTGGTCGCAAAAATTCTCCAAATCGCAAAGGAGCGAGGGGTAGCGTAGCGTATGGCGACACCTTCTTTTTTCTATTTTTTAGTTAAATATTTTTTACGCGGCTTCTTTTTTTTATATAATAGGGTTGATGTTTTTGGGCGTGATCAGATTCCCTTATCCGGGCCGTTGATTGTCGCCAGTAACCATAGCAGCAATTTGGACCCGCCGCTTGTAGGCGCTTTTTTCCCGATGCAGTTGCGTTATTTGGCGAAGGATTCCCTGTTTAAAAATATCATCCTGAAAAAAATAATCCAAGCGTTGGGGGCTATTTCCGTTAGCCGAGAAGACAGCCAAAAGGCGGCTTCTGTGCTAAAACTGTTGCTCTCTCGCTTACAGGACGGAGAGAATGTGCTTCTCTTTCCGGAGGGCACACGCAGCCAAGATGGAAAACTCCAAAAACTGGAGGGCGGAGTGGCATTTCTATCTGTCAAAGCGATGGTTCCCATTGTTCCTGTATACGTAGGAGGGTCTTTTATCGCTTGCCCCCGCGGGAAAATGCCTATCCCTTCTAAACTGCGATTGCATTGGGGAAAGCCCATTTATCCGCAAACGATTGTGGAGGAAGTGGGGGAACGAGGTGCGCGTGAGGAGATTTTAAAACAGCTTACCGCCTCGCTATTGCATTTGGAAGGGGAGGAAGAACGGATGGTCAGCCAAAAGAACGGCTAATCAGATTGTTTTTTCATTTTTTTCACCATTCGTTATTCCGTGAGAAGAAAGCCTTAAATTGCAATCATTATCATGTTAAACTCTAGCTATATTATTTTGGCCTCGGGTATAGTTGGGGTGTTTCCGTGGTTGTACGAGGGGGGAGTTTGTAATGTGTTACGATCCGAAATCTTCTCAAGCGGTGGATTTTATTCACCATGCTACTATTGTAGAGGCACAGCAGCGCGGGGTTCATCTTTCAAAGGATAGGGGATTTGTGCGCTCTTTGTTGCAAAAAGCAAAAAGTTGCGTCGGTTTAAACCATGAAGAAGTGGCGACGCTTATTGCTCTTGAGGATCCCGAGCTTTTACAGGAATTATACAATGTGGCCAGAGAAATAAAAGACAAGATTTATGGAAAGAGAATTGTTATTTTTGCGCCGCTCTATCTCTCTGATTACTGTGTAAATAATTGTCTCTATTGCGGTTATAAAGTAACCAACGGAGGTTCTCGCCGCCGCCTCTCTCAAGAGGAAATACGGCAAGAGGTAACCGCATTACAAAAAATGGGGCACAAACGTCTGGTGCTTGAGGTGGGAGAGGATCCCGTTCATTGCCCCATAGAATATATTTTGGAAAGCATTGGCACTATCTATAATACAAAAGTGGCAAACGGCGCGATTCGCCGGGTGAATATCAACATTGCGGCAACGACGGTTGAAAATTACCGAAAGCTGAAAGAAGCAGAGGTGGGGACATACATTCTCTTCCAGGAGACCTATCATAAACCTTCTTACGAACACTATCACCCCAGCGGCCCGAAATCCGACTATGCATGGCATACGGAGGCCATGGATCGCGCTATGGAGGGCGGGCTTGATGATGTGGGGATAGGCGCGTTGTACGGCCTTTACGATTCAAGTTATGAAGCTATCGCGACTTTAATGCACGCAAAGCATTTGGAGGACAGGATGGGAGTCGGTCCGCATACGATTAGCGTTCCGCGCATCAAACCGGCGGAGGGTGTTGCTGTCGCACCTCCCATGCAACCCGTATCCGATAAGGATTTTAAACGCCTGGTCGCAGTTTTGCGCTGTGCCGTTCCCTATACAGGGATTATCCTCTCTACAAGAGAGGAGGAGAAATTTCGCGAAGAGGTGATGGCTCTCGGCGTTTCCCAAATATCTGCCGGTTCCTGCACCGGGGTTGGAGGGTATACTTTGGAGACGAAGCAGCCTCCGCAGTTTGAAGTGAGCGATGACCGCCAAATGGATGAAATTCTCTTTTCTCTTTGTAAGTCGGGATATATTCCGTCTTTCTGCACGGCTTGTTACAGGGAGGGGCGCACGGGGGATCGCTTCATGCAGTTGGCGAAATCAGGGCAGATATGCAA
>JAGPAO010000108.1 GCA_018063805.1 Synergistaceae bacterium
TGCTAATACTATGGTCCTTTCTGCTGGCGGGTACAAATTTCGAGATTATGCTAAGGCTGGGTTGCCGTTGATTGTGCTGGCGTTGATTATCAGCCTGATTCTCTTACCAATATTTTTCCCCTTCTTTCCCAATGCTTAATGATCAACGAATTATCCGTTGAATTTGAATGTATATGAAAACGATAAAGGGAGGATCTGTCAATGAACAAAGCCGAGTCCATTCAAAGTATGACTGATACTATGGGGAAATTTGTAGCACTCGTTGGGAAAAAACTGCCCGACGATGTAGAGGCTAAACTAGCTGAATTGCGTGTTATGGAAACTAGCCCTTTGGCAAAAACTATTTACAACACCATGTTTTTGAACCAAAAACTGGCTGTTGAACTGGATCGACCTTGCTGTCAGGATACCGGTGTTATGCAATTCTTTATCCGGTGCGGTGTAAGTTTTCCTCTAATGGGTGAGTTGGAGAGCATTCTCACAAATGCGGTGCTTGGCGCGACGAATTCTGCTCCTCTCCGGCATAATAGCGTGGAAACATTTGATGAACGCAATACAGGTAATAATGTGGGTAAGGGAACCCCTTCCATTTTTTGGGAAATCGTCCCTGAATCCGATGCAGTAGAAATCGATGTGTACATGGCCGGAGGCGGTTGTACCCTTCCTGGAAAGGCAATGGTTTTAATGCCTGGCGCCGGTTATGAAGGTGTTGTTCAATTCGTTTTAGATGTTATGACAAGTTACGGATTGAATGCTTGTCCTCCTCTTTTGGTCGGTGTTGGTGTGGCGACATCCGTAGAAACAGCTGCGCTGCTCTCTAAAAAAGCATTAATGCGGCCTATCGGCTCTCATAATCCAAACGAGCGAGCGGCAAAGATGGAAAAATTGTTAGAGGATGGTATAAATAAAATCGGTCTTGGGCCCCAGGGAATGTCCGGTAACTACTCCGTAATGGGCGTGAACATCGAAAACGCTGCTCGACACCCCTCTACCATCGGAGTGGCCGTTAATGTTGGTTGCTGGTCTCATCGTCGCGGACATATACGTTTCGATGCAGATATGAATCACATTACTACAACTCATAAGGAGGCTGTACTGTAATGGAAAAGAAAATACTGACCACTCCCATTAAAGCAGATGATCTTAAAGGTATTAAAATCGGTGATATTATTTACTTAAATGGTACTCTCGTCACTTGTAGGGATGTTGCGCACCGACGCCTAATCGAAGGAAAACGAGAATTGCCCGTTGATCTTAACGGCATGGCTATTTTTCATGCGGGGCCCATTGTGAAACCTCTTGGGGATGATAAGTTTCAAATTATATCCGTTGGTCCCACTACCTCTATGCGCATGGAGAAATTCGAAAAAGAGTTTGTCGAGCAAACAGGTGTTAAACTGATTGTTGGCAAAGGGGGGATGGGCCCCAACACCGAAGCTGCTTGTAAGGAGTACAAAGCCCTGCACGTGGTCTTTCCCGCTGGGTGCGCTGTAGTTGCAGCCACTCAGGTAGAAGAAATAGAGAGAGCGGAATGGCGTGATTTGGGTATGCCTGAAACGTTATGGGTCTGTAGGGTTAAAGAATTCGGGCCATTGATTGTGTCGATTGATACCGATGGAAATAATTTGTTTGAACAAAATAAGGTTATTTTTAATGAACGAAAAGAAGAGGTATATGAGGAAATTGCTGCCCAGGTCAGTTTTATAAAATAAACCAGCTTGTGAACCGTCGTGCTGTACCGTTTATACGTGCACAACTTCTTGGTTAAAAAGTTTAGCCCGTCTGGACAGTAAGCAACAGGTACCCGTTGCCTACTGTCCAGACTTTTGCAATGTATTGCTGTAATTATTGGGATGGAACAGGGAATCATACGGGCCCGGGATAAGCCCTATCGGGTATTCTTTCATTTTAAATCGTTCCTTTCTTTGTCCATATCTTTAAAGCGAGGTGATCCTGTCTCCTGCGCCGGAAGCGATAGGGGTAACAGGAAAATAATCATACTCCAAATACATCCTGCTGGTAATCTTTTCCCCACTGCGCCAGAGAGTCCAGAACAGATTTGATGCTATAACCCCGAGGGGTTAACGTGTATTCGACTCTGGGCGGAACTTCGGCAAAGACTTCCCGATACAAAAGCCCGGATTCTTCCATGGTTCTTAAATTTTGAGTCAACACTTTTTGAGAAATCCCCGGCAGCGATTTTTTGAGCTGACTGAATCTTTTGGTTCCATCCAGTAAATCTCTTATAATTAAAATCTTCCATTTATCTCCGATTAAAGACAGCGTTACTTCCACAGGGCATGCAAGTTGTATTTCATTCATCGCTATAAAACCTCTATTCACCTAATGGTTTCTGTTTGGATACTACAGCACTTTTAAGTGCCTACTTTCTTTTGGAAACTTATATCACTATACTACTACTTACGGAACAGAAATACAATATTTTTTGGGAGGAATTTTTATGAAAGTAACTCAGATTAAAAACATGAATAC
This sequence comes from Synergistaceae bacterium, assembly GCA_018063805.1. Lineage (GTDB taxonomy): Bacteria > Synergistota > Synergistia > Synergistales > Synergistaceae > JAGPAO01. The sequence continues at coordinate 2,494 of JAGPAO010000108.1, forward strand.
CATTGATGCTCAAACAACCAACCGAGGTGAAGGCAACGTATACCATGTGAAACCTGTCTGTGATTCCGGTTTGCTTGAGAAATGTGCGGCTGCTTTTGTTGAGATTGAGCCCGGCAACTTTGCCTATAGCTATCATTACCATGAAGCGAATGAGGAAATCTTTTACATCATTAGCGGCACAGGCTCAGTAGAAACCGTCAATGGTGATGTACCCATAAAAGCCGGAGATGTTCTTTCCTTCCCTGCCGGGGAGGGCGGTGCCCATGTTATCAAGAATACGTCTGCTGCAGAAAACTTGACGTACTTGGATTTTGGAACGAAGAGTGAGATTGAAATCGCCCATTTGCCTAAAACAAATCAAATGATGGTCATAAGCAAAAACACCTTTGCCGTCTTTGATAGCCCTAAAAAGTAACAAGCTAATAGTGTGGCATTGCAAAAACAAGTCGGCCCAAATGAATGGCCGACTTGTTTTTGCATAAAGATAAAATTGGATGCGCCAAAAAAGAATTGGCTAATGCCCTAAACCCATTGCTAGGATCAGATTTTTTCCAAAATAGTCTGCAAAAACGGTTCGATACCGGCCGGAGAGACGTTATAGGCTTCTCCGTTTACCGTCACTCCGACGCCTGCGTTGTGGCATTCTTTCATGCAGAACGTGGTATTGAAGTTGATCTTATCGTGCAGCGATTTTTCTTCAATGATCTGCTGTATGGCTTGTATCACATTGTAGGAGCCTCGGACGTGGCAGGAACTTCCGATGCAGACGTTAATCTCCAGCATGGCCATCACCTCCGGGAGCGTATTCCACGTGCAGCAGTTCGTGAACTCTGCCTTTCAAGATGCCGGAGTATAGAGACATCATGAGGGGGTTTTCCTCGGAACGTTTGATGCTGCACATTTTATCCGCAGAATAAAGCCCCTGCCCTCGTTTTTCCATTTCATGACGTGGTTTAAAGGGCTGTCCCGCCCCGCAGACACAGCCGCCGGGGCAGGCCATAACCTCTACAAGGTCGTAGTGTTCTCCGTTGCGTATTCTGTCGATTAAATCCGATGCGTTTTTGAGCCCGCTCACGATGGCGAATTTTAGTTCTCGGTCGCCATAAAAAGCGGTGGTCGTTTTGATGCCGTCCATTCCTCGTACGCCTTTATACTTGATCGACATCAGCGATGACGATGTTTTGTCATTCGCTATCCGTCTTAAGATAGCCTCTGTAACGCCCCCTGTGACTCCGAAGATAACTCCGGCGCCTGTCATGGTTCCAAACGGCATATCGACGGCCTCCGGTTCCAACTCAGAGAAAACGATACCTGATTCACGGATCATTTTGATGATTTCCTGAGTGGTTACGACGTAATCGACGTAAGGCTCGCCGTTATCTTTGAACTCTTCGCGCGCCGCTTCAAATTTTTTAGCTGTGCATGGCATGACCGCCACATGTACGTGCTGCCTTCTCGACGTTTTTCCCTGCTCCTTGAGCAGCGCCGCGAACATTTGCATGGGGGAGCGGCACGTAGAGATATCCTGCAACAGCTCCGGGTGCAATTTTTCACAGAAATTAACCCATGACGGACAGCAGGAGGTGAAGAGGGGCATCGCGTGTTTTTCCCCTGAATCTTCCGATGCCAACCTTTTGATCAGCTCGTTGGATTCTTCCAAAACGGTGAGATCAGCCCCTGTCGATGTATCGTAAATTTCATCAAACCCCATTCGCCTGAGGGCCGCTACAATACTCCCCATTGCATTTTCTCCGTCAGGAAGACCGAATTCCTGCCCCAGTGCTACGCGAACAGCAGGAGCTATCTGAACCGTGACTTTGATCTCTTTGTTGTCCAGTGCTTGCCACACCTTGTCGCTGTCATTTTTAACAACGATGGCCCCTGTCGGGCACACAGCCGCACATTGGGCGCAACCGACACAAGTGGATTCAGCTATGGGCACGCCGAAAGAAGTGCTCACGGTCATCTCCGCTCCGCGGTGCGCGAAGTCGATCGCTCCGACGTTTTGTATTTCGTTGCACATCCGCACACAATCGCCGCAAAGGATGCACTTGTTCTGGTCTCTCGTGATGCATAGGGACGATGCATCTATGTCCGGTTTTTCTGCGCTGTTGGGAAAGCGGAGTTTGTCGATATTGAAGCGGACCGCCAAATCCTGAAGTTTGCAATTCGTATTGTTGCTGCACGTGGTGCAGTCGCGGCAGTGGTTTGTGAGAAGCAGCTCCAAGATCATCTTACGATACCTGCGGAGTCTTTCTGTGTTCGTCCTGATTTCCAACCCCTCTTTGGGCTGAGCGGAACAGGATGCTTCGATCTCGCCCCATTGGTTTTCAACGACGCACATTCTGCAGGCCCCGTATATCGAGAGGTCTGAATGGTAGCAGAATGTCGGGAGCTTTATTCCGACCTTGCGTATGATTTCGAGAAGATTCTTTTCGCCGTTGATTTCTACCGGTATCCCATCGACCATCATTGATTTTCTGTTATTCATCGTGGTTTAACCCTCCTTGACTGCGCCAAACGGACATGACGGGATGCAGGCTTCGCATTTGATACAGATCGATGCGTCGATTTCGTACGGTTCTTTTATTTTCCCCGTAATGGCATTGACAGGGCACACCGTCGCGCATTTTGAGCACCCTTTGCAGCGTTCGCGGTCTATGTAAATTTTCTTTAGTTTCTTGCAATTGCCGGCAGGACAGCGTTTCTCCCGAATATGGGCTTCATACTCTTCTCGGAAATATTTGAGAGTGCTTACGACAGGAGATGCGGCTGTTTTACCCAGTCCGCAGAGAGCCGTATTCGTGATGAGATCTGCGAGATCCAGCAGGGTGTCGATGTCTCCCTCTTCGCCTCTTCCCTCTACGATGTTTTCAAGAATGTTCAGCATGCGCCTCGTGCCCTCTCGGCAGGGAATGCACTTGCCGCAGGATTCTTTCTGCGTGAAGTTCATGAAGAATCGGGCTATTTCGACCATGCACGTTTTTTCGTCCAGCACAACCATGCCGCCGGAACCGATCATGGCTCCCACCTTTTTGAGAGAGTCAAAGTCTAACGGCAGATCGAGGTGTTCTTCTGTCAAACACCCGCCCGACGGTCCGCCTATTTGGACGGCCTTGAATTTGGAATCGCCCCTCATGCCCCCTCCGATATCAAAGATAATTTCTCTGAGAGTGGCACCCATGGGCACTTCTATCAGGCCGGTGTTTAAGACGTTTCCGGTTAGTGAGTATGCCTTTGTTCCGGGGCTGCTTTCAGATCCTATGGATCTGTAGTGTTCAGCGCCTTTTTCGATAATAATGGGCACGTTCGCAAAAGTCTCCACATTGTTGAGGACAGTAGGCATGTCGAATAGCCCGTGTTCTACGGTGCGCGGCGGTTTCACCCTTGGCATGCCCCGCTTGCCCTCTATGGAGGCAGTGAGAGCGCTGCCTTCTCCGCAGACGAACGCTCCGGCACCTCGATTGATTTTGAGATGGAAGGAGAAAGGGCTGCCGAGGATATTGTCTCCGAGAAGACCGTACTCCTCCGCCTGTTTGATAGCCGTTGTGAGGCGTTCAACGGCGAGAGGGTATTCCGCTCTGACGTAGATATACCCTTCGTCGGAACCGCAGGCAAGCGCCGCGATCATCATGCCCTCAAGCATTCGGTGCGGATCGCTTCCCATGATGCTGCAATCCATGAAAGCCCCGGGGTCGCCTTCATCCCCGTTGCATACGATGTACTTTTTAACCGTTTTTTGCCTTTTGACTTGCTCCCATTTACGGCCGGTCTGAAAACCGCCGCCGCCCCGACCCCTCAGGTTTGAGTCCAGCATTTCCTTTATAATTGAGTCGGCATCCATTTCGAACAGAGCTTTTTCAAATGCCGAGTACCCCCCGACGCCCAAGTATTCGAGTATTGAGTTTGCGTCTATCCGCCCGCAATTTTCCAGAACAAGCCGGTTTTGCTTCTTGTAGAAAGGTATATCCTGTTGTTTTTTGGATAGTTCTCCCTCTTTATTGTGTGCCAAACGCTCCACGTGCCTGTTGTGGATGATCGTTTCGCGGACGATTTCTTCGCAATCGGCCGGTTTGACCCTTACATACAGATACCCCTCCGGTTCTATCCGTACGAGCACGCTCATCTCGCAAAGCCCATGGCAGCCGCTCTTTTTAAGGCCTACTTCATGTTCTTCCTCCATTAACTCTACGGACCACGGAAGACCGGCGCGATCCAGTTCTTTTCGGAAAGCGTCACAGACATCAAGGGCTCCGTTTGCGATGCAGCCGTTGCCCGTGCATACAAGAATTCTGCGTTTTTCAGCCGATACAGCTGCTCTGCACTTTTCTCTGAGTAAAACAAGATCGTCTCTATT
>JAGPAO010000109.1 GCA_018063805.1 Synergistaceae bacterium
CTTTCGCCCCTCCGCTGTTCTTAAACGATCCCATTCAATGGCTCCATCTGTAAAGGGGCACTCCCCAATACAGACGCCGCAGTCCGTCCCCAACTTGCGCCACGTCTCGTAGCAAATATTGGGATCCGGCAACTCTCCCTGCCAAACCCCCTTGGGAATGGCTTGGCAGATACGGGTACACTTCTCGCAAAGGCGGCAAAAGGCGTGCACATCCCCTTCTTGTGCGTCCGCTGCATCGGAGACAAAGGGCATATCCGTATCAATCGCGCCCAGACGAACACAGGGGCCGTGCTCCTTAGTGATCACTAATCCGTTCCGTCCAATTACTCCAAGCCCACTGTCACGGGCTAATGGACGCAACGGCATTAAATAGTTTCCGTCCATATGAACACGACAGCGATAGCCCATCTCCCGAATGGCATAGGCCAAAGCCAAGGCGATTTTAGCTCCATCCAGGTAGCCGAGCACTGTGGCAATCATCTCAGGCGCTCTGGGCCCTTTATGCATCAACGCAGGGTTCATGGGGATAGAAAAGATGAGGGCGTGCGGGAGCAGATCCGTTACGGGTGTGCCGTAATCCTTTGCATGCCGCCCTCTGTAAGCGTAATAATGCTCCTCCGAGAGCGCAAGAGTCCGAACAGAAGCGGCCCCCCCCTCCAGGGCAAACCCTTTCGCCCAAGAGGTAAAGGTTTCTGCCGTTCCCTCTTGCCGTCTTGCGTTGACGGGAATATCCGTAAGAGGACGCAGATTATCCAACAAGGTAAAAACACCATCCACAATCGGAGTTACAAGAGGATTAAACGTAGGGCATTCAGAACTCCCCAGTTGCGGCAACTCCCTTAAATGAGCGTCAAACGCCTCAAACTCCGGACGGCGCGTGTAATAATCAATAAACTCTCTGCTGCCCGGCGTGTAAGCCATTCGGGCAAAGGGGGTGTCCCTCTCATCTGCACGCATACGATCACCTCACGGAGAATAATATAACATATTCTGCGCACAGAAAGGTTCATTTTAAAGAGGGTTCCTGCCGCTCCATCTGAGAGAGCGGCAGGGGTAAATCTTTTATTTCTTCAGTTTAAAATCAACTTCGCAGGCTTTACCTTCAAAGTTCAGTGTGCGAACGGCGGGCTGCGTCGTGCAGAGCACCTTGCCCCTGCGAATGACGCAGAGAGCCTCGCTCATCAGACGGATGGCGTCAAAGGCGCCCGCTGCGTCCAGAATGACGAGATTGGCGGGTTTCCCGGGCTCAATCCCGTACTGATCTTGAACATTCATCGTGATCGCGGAGTTGGTCGTGATCATGTCAAACAAGCGGAAAATTTGGTCGTAACCGCTCATGTGCGCCGTGTGCATGAGAAGATTCGCCCCCTGTAGCATGGAACCCTTGCCCATGGGGTACCATGGATCCATGATGGAGTCATGTCCGATAGATACGTTGATCCCGCACGCATCCAGTTCGTCCACGCGCGTGTGGCCACGGCGGCGCGGGTAACCGTCCGTGCGGTTTTGCAGGACGGAGTTGTCAAAGGGATTGGTGATCATATTGAGCTTGGCCCTCTGCAAAATCCCCATCAATTTAAACGCATAATCATTATTGTAGTTATGCATCGCCGTCGTATGGCTCGCCGTTGCCCGATGCCCCCACTCCCCTTCAATGGAGAGCTTCGCCATCACTTCGACAAAGCGGGATTGATCATCCCCCGTCTCATCGCAATGCACATCGATTAGAGCATTGTGCTTTTTTGCCAGGTCGTAGACAAATTCAATATCGCGTACGCCGTCCTCACGCGTCAGCTCGTTGTGCGGGATTCCACCGACGACATCACACCCCATCTCCATGGCGCGCTGCATCAACTTCGCTCCATTGGGGGAGGTAAAAATACCGTCCTGAGGGAAAGCGACGATCTGAATATCCACGAGATCGCGCATTTCATCGCGCACTTCGGCAAGGGCCTCAACGGTGAGCAGCGTGGGATCCGTGCTGTCCGCATGGGTTCGAATAAACTGCACCCCCTGCGAAAACTCCCACATCACGGCCTCTCGTGCGTTACGTTTGAGTTCTTCTTTCGTTAAATGAGGTTTGCGCTCTCCCCAGATGCGGATCCCCTCCAGCAGTGTTCCCGAGGCATTAAAACGCGGATCGCCGACGCTCAAAACGGCATCCAGATGAAGGTGCGGATCGATGAAGGGAGGCGTCACGAGATTTCCCGCCGCATCCAATTCCTCCGCGGCTTTGCTCGCAATAGAGGGCGCTATTTCGGTGAATTTTCCGCCTTTAATTCCGATATCCCAAAGTCCGTCTTTGTGCGCGAGCTTGGCCCGACGAATGATCATATCCATGTTCTTCTCCCCCAAACTAATCCTTATAGATCATTTTATCCGCAGCAAGAAAAACAACCGCAGCCACAATAATCGAGTTCAGCGATCCGATGCAGAAGATACCCGTTGCAGGCGAGAATTTCCCGACCAAGCAAGCCACTCCCATTGCGATAATAGCCGCCCAGTTGATCTGCTTGAAGGGATGCGTATGAAAATCCGGATAGTGGCATTTCCATTTAAGAAAATAATCGCCGATGATGATGCCGCCGACAGGGGGCAGGGCAATGCTCAATAGCGTCAGCCAACCGACAAAGTTATTGTAAAGGAACATAGAAAGAGCGGTTCCCACCGCTCCGCCAAGGAGCGTGAGGTACTTGCGCGGGAAACCGGTGATATTGGAAAGGCCAAGTCCGGATGCGTAGAGCGCGTTGTCGTTGGTCGTCCAGATATTGAGTGCCAACAGTGCAATACCGGCACCCATCAACCCTTGGGCGGCCAGGACTTCCGACGTATCCGCCATCCCCGTTGCCAGAGCGCCGAAGGCACCGAAGAAAAACATCAGCGCGTTGCCGAAAATAAAGGCACTGACCGTTGAGATCATGGCAACTTTTGTGTTCTTGGAAAACCGGGTAAAATCAGGGGTAACCGTGGCACCGCTGATAAAGGAGCCGACTCCCATTGCCACACCGGCGGCAATGGTAAGGGGAGCCTTGGGTTCGATCGCCATCAGAGCGTCCATGCCACCAGCCCCCGTTATCGCCTTGTACATCGACATGATACCCAAGATGATAATGGCGGGAACGGCGATTTTACTGACCCATTCAATCGCCTCCATGCCGATATAAACCGTAATCGTCATAAAAGCCCCGCCGATGAGGATCATCGGCCAAACAGGAAAACCGGTGAAAATATTGACGGGTTTTGCCAGCATCACCACGCCCACCCCAAACCAACCGATCTGCGTAATAGCCAGCATGAAAGAGGGTAGCTTGGAGCCCTGCACGCCAAAGGCATGACGGGCAAGCGTGTGCACGGAAAGGTTCGTTCTTGCGGAAGCGTAGCTGAGCAGAGCCCCATAGACACCCAAAATGGCGTTTCCACTCATAATAACAACGACCAGATCGGGCCACAGGCGAAACCCTACACCGAGCGATCCCCCCACCCACATGCTGGCGGCAAAAAACGTGAACCCCAGCATAACCATGGACATGGAGAGCAGCCCTTTCCGAGCGTGTTCAGGAACGGGCTCCAGTGCAAAATCATCATGAACGACTTTTACTTCTTCTACCAATTTCCATTTCCCCCTTCATTTAGATCACACACGGCTAGATCACACAAACAGCTGTATCGGACAAAGCAATGCTGCATCCAACTGGACACAAAACAAGGGGTTCTTTCGAACCCCTTTGTTCGCCAGCTTGAGGTATAGTAACGTAAAATGATACTATTCCGCAAGCGGCGGTAAGCCTCGCTCCTCTCGCGTACCGGGAACCAAGTTATCGCAGACACCGGCACACAAACCAGCGACTGCCATCGGCGTCTTCAAAATCGCCCAAACCGTGCCGCCGATTCCCTCGCCTAGCATCCCCGTTGTAAACAGCGCCTTATTCCCTTCCACCCAGCCGGGAAGCCCCATCGCCATGAGGAAGGCAAATCCGACGATCAGCACATTGCGCTGACTGCCCATATCGGCTCGCATCAGGTTCTGAATACCAAGAGCACCGATCGTTCCAAAGAGGGTAATATACGCTCCCCCAATGACCGGGGATGGCATCGTCGCCACCAGAGCTCCCAGCTTCCCAATTAAGGAAAGGAAAATCAATATCACGGCTCCGATACGCACCACGTAGCGGCTGGCGACACCGGTGAGTCCGATCAACCCGATGTTCTCCGTGTAGGACGTGGTTGCTACGGATCCAAAGCATGCAGACATGGCGCAGCAGAGGCCCTCCGCTCCGATACCGCGGTTCACCTGATCCGGTGTCGGGTCATCCACTCCGGCGGCAAAGGCGCAGGAGTGGTAATCTCCGATAGATTCAATCATAACGCAGAAGAAACCGGCCGCCATCGCACCGATGGCAAGCCCCGTGAATTTAGGCGCTCCCCAAGGCATCCAAACATTCAATCTAAACCAAGGCGCATCCGCAACGCCCTTTAAGGAGATAAATGCAGGGTGTGACGAGGAGAAGACCCCCGCCATCGATAACGCCAAGCTGAGCAGGTATGCGATGACGATCGAGCCCAGAATCGCAAAAATATTACAATATTTATTCTTACTCACTAAGCTGAAGAAAAAGACGAGTGCCACAACCAGCAGCGAAATGGGCCAGTAATTTGCCGCATTAAACTGGATGGCGACCGGTGCCAGAGAAAAACCGATGGCCATAATGGTGGGGCCGATAATCACAGGGGTAATCACCTTGCGGATATGCCCCACTATTTTGGAATACCCCAGAAAGGATAGAAAGAGACCGCCGACAATCAGTCCTCCGGCAACGTGCTGCATGATGGCCTCCGGACCCAGGGCCTTATAGGCTACAATAACCGTCATAATCGGTGGAATAAAGCTGAAACTGGACCCCTGGACAATGGGAAGACCGGAGCCCGTTACGGGCCACGTCTGGATGAGCGTCGCCACGCCCATACCAAAATAAACACAGCCGATGAAGGTCGCAATTTGTGCCGGAGACATCCCCATCGCGGGGCCAAAGATAAGGGGAACAAGCGTGGTCGCGCCAAACAGAGTGAGCACGTGTTGTGCTCCCGCCATAATCGCGATCGGCAGAGCGGGCTTATCGTCAATTCCAAAAATAACCTTCTTACGTCCCATGATGACACCCCCTGTTTTTTAACGGACGGGGTAAAACCCCGCCCGCCTTAAATCATCAAAACTAGGATTTAAGCTTTAACGCATCCTCGTAGCTCTGTCCGGGGGCAAATTCATACCCCCAGAGATCTTTTTCTCCGCGCTTTCCGGCTTGAATAGCCTTATACACGCGTTCGCGGTGGAGCGGATACGAGTGTACCCGAACTCCGATAGCGTCAAAGAGCGCATTGCAGATGGCAGGGGACGGCGCAATCATGGAGTGCTCCCCTATTCCGCGATTGCCGTAAGGAGAGAGTTCTTCCGGCGTCTCCTCGTAGAAAAAATGCTCACCCTCCGGCACATCGACGCTGGTGGAAATTTTATAATCGGTGAAATCGGGATTAAGCAATTTCCCGGCATCGTTATAAAACATCCCCTCATAGAGTCCTGCAGAAATTCCCTGCAGCGTCCCTCCCTCAATCTGACCGCGCACGCTGATCGGGCTGATCGCCTTGCCGATATCGTATCCGGCGCAGATATTATTAATGACTATCTCCCCCGTTGCGGGGTCCGTCTCCAGATCAAGTCCGACAGCACCGACCGTAAAGTGAACGACACTCTTGGGAGACTGCCCCGTCTCATTGTCGGGGTAGACGATGTCCGGCGGGGTAAAGGAACCCGTTCCGACAATGGGGCCGCCCTTTAGCAATCCATCCGGCATATGAAAACCGTTTTGGATTTTTTCATCAAACGGCTCCGCAAAACCCTTAGCTTTGCAGGTCACTATCCCGTGATCGATGGTGATATCCTCGGGATTGACCGACCAATACTCCGCATACAGCGCCAGAATCTTTTCTCTGGCTTCCGTAGCCGCTCGTTTGACAGCCATCCCCATAATCCAGCAAGAACGGCTTGCCACGGTCTGCCAATCGTACGGGTGGCTTTGCGTGTCCGGGAAAAGGCAACGAATGCGATCCATCGGAATTCCGAGTTCTTCAGAAACCATCTGAGAGTACGCCGTGTACGCTCCCTGCCCCATATCCATCGTAGCCGCCAAAACTTCAACGGTGCCATCCCCAAGAACTTTAACAATAGCGGAGGAAGAGGAATTTGCCGGAATAGCAGGAGCCTTAATCGCAAGAGCTAATCCCTTACCGCGTTTCCACCCGGGCCGGCGAGGCTCCTCTTTTTCGTTTAAGCCGATGCAAACGGAGACTTTGTCGATAATTTTGTCCAATGCGTGCGGGTGCATCTTCATCCCCGTACACGTCTCAAGACCAGGGGATAAAAGGTTTTTCTTACGGAACTCAATGGGATCCATGTTGATTTTTCGGGCAGCGATATCAATAACCACTTCCATCGCCCCCATCAGCTCCGGCAGCCCGAAACCGCGATATGCCGTTCCGTACGGTTTGTTTGTATAGACGGCATAGCTGTCCGTCCATACGTTGGGCACATGGTAGCACCCCGTTGACGTATAACCGGCACTGCGGACCGGATTGGAACCATAGTCCGCGGAAACACCGGTATCAAAATAAAAGGTATTCTTGATTCCAAGAATTTTTCCCTCTTTATCGATGCCGAGCTTGATCTTCGCCACGTACCCCTGACGCACGCCGCAGGTGGTGAGCACCTCTTCTCTCGGGATAAAGAGTTTGACGGGACGTCCCTTAAGATCGGGGTGCATGGAAGCCGCGAGACATAGAGCCTC
>JAGPAO010000110.1 GCA_018063805.1 Synergistaceae bacterium
AATAGTGAAAGGCCTCCGCCAACTCCTGCGCATAAAACGCAATGCGATGCGGGGCCAGTTCGTCCGCCGTTTTGATCACTTCCTCAGGGAATCGGGAAATGGCTTTGACAAGAGCCTGCTCCGACGGTTCGGACAGTGCAGCCACGTCCAGCTTTTCCAGCGAGGGAATAGCAATGCCGCGAGATTCGACTTCTCTCAAAATACTGCAGATACGTGCGTGCGCATACTGGACATAAAAGACAGGGTTATCGGAGGAAGAGCGCTTAGCCAGTTCCAAATCAAAATCAAGATGGCTGTCGTTTCTCCGCATCACAAAGAAAAAGCGAGTGGCATCCGCCCCAACCTCTTCAACGACATCCTTCAACGTAACAAAACTTCCGGCTCGTTTGGACATCGCGACGGGAACGCCGTTGCGCATCAGACTCACAAACTGGATAAGGAGCACATGAAAGGCCTCATCCTTAGCCCCAAGCGTTTTGTTGACAGACCTAAGCCTTGGAATATAGCCGTGGTGGTCTGCCCCCCAAACGTAAATCAGCTTATCAAACCCACGTTCGTACTTATTTTGCAAATACGCCACATCCGAGGTGAAATAGGTGGGAATGCCATTTGCACGGATCATAACCCGATCCTTATCATCTCCAAAGAGCGTGGAGCGAAACCAGATCGCACCGTCCTGTTCGTACGCATAGCCCCCCTCTTTGAGCCCGGCTATGGTGCGTTCCACTAAATCTCCGTCGTAAAGGGATTTTTCAGAGAACCAGACGTCAAAATGGACGCCAAAGGCTTCCAGATCCCGCCGAATCATCTCTAAAACCTGCGCCGCCGTTTCATCGCGGAAAAGAGGCAGACTTTCCTCAAGGGTTTTTTCCACCAACACCGTCCCGTGTTTTTGCAGAATTTCTGCGGCGATGTCATCGATATACTCGCCCGGATATCCATTTTCGGGAAAGGGAGCCTCCGCTCCTCTCCCTATAAGATCAAAATAGCGCGACTGCGTGGACTGCCCGAGCATATCCATCTGCAGCCCGGCGTCGTTGATATAATACTCCCGCGAGACATCCCAACCGCAAAAAGAGAGGACGGAGCTTAGGATATCCCCAACCGCCGCACCGCGCCCATGCCCTAAGTGGATGGGGCCTGTTGGATTGGCACTGACAAATTCCACCTGAACTCTCTGCCCCTCGCCTTGGTTGTTTCTGCCGTAATTTTCTTTTTTCTCCAAGACATCATGAAGAACATCGTACATCCAATTCGCCGTCAGGGTAAAATTCATAAAACCGGGGCCTGCAATGTCTATCCTCTCGATGACATCCCCCTTTTGAATACACTCTGAAAGCTCAGCGGCAAAATCACGAGGAGACATGCCAAAGAGTTTTGCGATTTGCATACAGACGTTTGTCGCCCAATCCCCATGCCCCTCTCTCTTGGGACGCTCCAACAAAACGGTAAATCCCTCAGGGAGAGAGACTCCTTTTTTTTGGGCTAATTCCACAACGGCGGAACCAATTAATTCGGATAAGACCTGTTTTTTATCACGCATTTTTTCAACCCCATTACGTTAAGTTCGTGGATATACTCTTTCCGTGCGTTTCGTTCTACCCCTATTATAAACCGTAGATACTATTTTTGCAGACGCAGAGGAATCGCCGCATTGGTCCATTTTAGAAAAAGATCCAACGTTTGCGATAAGCCCTTTACTGTTGATTCATCGACTTGGCTGACTCGCACCACCCAGCGGATGGAGGACTCCAGCTGCCCCTTTTTCGGCCAATGGACTATTTGCTCCTCAAGAAAAACATGCGGGTCTGTTATTTTACTCGTCGGAGGAAGCGCCAAAGCCTTGTACCCATCCGGCGTAGAAATGATCACCTTCGTCTCCAAAATAAAGGGAAAAGAAAGAGTATCCCCCGCCTGCGCACGAATCAAATTCTCAAGCTGCAAAGGCACTCCGCCCGGCATACGCAACAACACATCCGTTCCGGAAGGGATACCAAGGGGAGCCGAAACGTCAAACTGAACGCTGTAACCGGATGGCAGCGTACGAATCACTGGCGATTTTAACACAAGACCCGGAATGCGAAATTCTATCTGTGATCGAATATCCGCCGTTACCGTATGAGGCGACGGAATTCTGCCGCTGCTGAAAATATCCGTCCATCCGCCAAAGACAAACAGTTCCAATTTCCCCAAAGCCATTCCCTTTTCGTCCATCGCCAAGTTCCATTTTTGGATCAAGCGATGTTCTGTAGCACTGCTTTGAGGGATTTTTTTTGTCTCCATATTCTTCATCGCATCCATGCGATACAGCGTCATTCCGCCCAACCCCATCGGCAGCCTTCCGAATTCGTCAAACTGCCCCGGATAAAAATAAAAGGGTTTCCCTTTTGAAGGGGTTATCTCGAGCACGGGGCGATCCAACAAGCTGATGGCTCCCGGAAAATCCTCCGTAACGGGTAAGATGGTGCTCCAGTAAAGATTGACCCCAAAACCCATTGACGAGAACCAGTTATATGCGATCAGCGCCTGCTCCCAAGAAGTCCAAGCACCTTTAAGCGGGATAGATTCTGCCGGACGAACCCAATCTCTTGGGGATCCGCGCAGCAAACGATCGGAAGCGGCAAAATAATCCGATACAAGCGCCCCCGCCTTCATGTCCGTTTTTCCCTTTAATGACGCCCGAAGCTCCTCCGGCATTTTTACCGAGCGCAGCGTCTGAGCCAGTTCCTCCATTTTATGAAGGGATGCGTTCAAGCCCTTTCTCAGACTGAACACCAGCGTAGGGGGGAATTCCTGCAGTAAGCCGGACTCAGCCCTTGGTTGCTGGTTCATCACTGTCCAGACAAAACGATCCGTCCCCTGCCCCTGTTTTTGGGAAGGATTACCCACCCCATCCACCCACCAGAACAGTTCTTTGCCGGTGGGCACTTCAACCGTCACTCGCTGTTCCCATGCGGGCAAATCAAGGGCGAGGAAAAGCACGTCATCCAAATAGTAACGCTTTGGGTAGGCTTCTTCGATGGCAATCGCAGCCACGCGCCCCGAAGCCGCCTCGGGGATCACCACATCCAAAAAGAGCTGCCCTTGCTCCTTCCTCTCTCGAACCTCAAGCGATCCCTCTTTTTTACCCGTCATAGGGTTGTACCAAGAGGCCTCTGTAACGGTGAGGCTGGCTCCCTCCTCTGAGGGGACGGCAAAAGTTTTGGATGCCCAGGCAGGGATGAGGTTTTGCCCCACAAGCAGCAAAAAGCGCCTGCTCTTTTCCATCGTCCCGTCCGCACGCAAACGGTAGCTGAGATCGCGCATCCATAGCACTCCGGAGGCATCGGGAAATGCAGCAAGCGAGGGTGCCTCCCCTCGGAGCCGCTCTATATCCTTGACCACGTTCCATTTTTCCTGGGCATGTGCACCGGATACCGCTGCTATACTCAGAAAAACAGCAAGAACAAAGGCGACGAAGCCCATAAGAGAACGGCTTTTTGGATGAAAAAACATCGTCGGCTAAGCCTCCGCTCTCCCTGTAATGTCACGCCCACAACAGTGTTTGTATTTTTTCCCGCTTCCGCAAGGGCAAGGGTCATTTCGCCCTATTTTATCCATCCGCTGAACAGGCATCATCTTTTCCGGCTCAGGCGAAGAGTCCTGCATTTGTCCCGGTAGGAAACCATCGCGCCGTTCCTGCCACAAATCCTTTCTCTCCTTGCGCTCGGAGACAACCTCCACGCGCAGCGCGAGAGAAGTAACCTCTTCTCGAACACTTTCGAGCATCTTTTGAAAAAGAGCAAAGGATTCAAAACGATACTCCAAAAGCGGATCCTTCTGCCCGATGGCGCGCAGGCCGATACCCCGTCGTAGCTCATCCATCGCCAATAGGTGTTCTTTCCACAGATCATCCAAGACGTGCAACAGAATAAAACGGAAAAGATTATTGGACGTCTCCTCTCCGAGGTTTTCCTTCTTCTCGTCAAATCGATTGCGAACTTCCGCAACCACAGCGGCTCTTACCTCGTCCAAGCGCGTTTGATCCTCCAAGCGATCGAGATGCTTTTCGATCCCGGGCCAGAAAAGCCCCTTCAACCGAACGGCGGCTGCCTGAATATCCGGTTCTTCATTGCGGTTCTCAAAGACGCTGTCTACGGCAGATGCAGCTGTATCCTCCAGAATATCCCAGACACGGTCGATCATATTCTCTTCGGAAAGGATTTCCCCTCTCTCCCGATAAACCGCCTCACGCTGTTCATTCATAACGTTGTCATACGAAAGGAGCTGTTTTCGTATTTCAAAGTGCATCTGTTCTACTTTCCTCTGAGCGTTTTCAATGGCCTTTGAGAGAAGCGGGTGTTCCAGTGAATCCCCCTCTTCCATGCCAAGCTTGGTCATGAATCCCTGCACCATCTCCCCACCGAACAGGCGAAGGAGATCATCTTCAAGAGCGATATAAAAACGGCTCTCCCCCGGATCCCCCTGACGCCCTGAGCGCCCTCTCAGCTGGTTATCGATACGGCGCGATTCATGGCGTTCCGTCCCTATAATCCGAAGTCCGCCGATAGAGAGCACTTTTTCATGCTCTTCCTGGCAAACTCTGCGCGATTCTTCAAGAATTTGTGTATAGTCGGGATTGCTGAGATCGCAGGGAATCCCCTTTTTGACGGCTTCTTCCTTTGCCAAAAATTCCGGATTGCCCCCCAGGATAATATCCGTTCCTCGCCCCGCCATGTTGGTCGCGACAGTGACGGCACCAAAACGCCCCGCCTGTGCCACAATAGCAGCCTCTCGCTCGTGTACCTTTGCATTCAAAATACTGTGAGGAACCTTATGGGCTTTTAACAGGCGGCTGATGCGCTCCGAATTTTCAATGGAGGTTGTCCCAATCAGAACGGGCTGTCCCCGCTTGTGGCTTTCCTCCGCTTCCAGAGCGGCGGCAAGGTATTTTTCCGAAACCGTTCGGAAGATCAGATCGGGGTTATCAATCCGTATCATATCCTTGTGTGTCGGGATAATCACCACGCCAAGTCCGTAGATATCGCGGAACTCCTCTTCTTCCGTTGCGGCAGTTCCGGTCATCCCCGCAAGCTTGCGGTACATCCTGAAATAATTCTGCAAAGTAATCGTCGCCAACGTCTGGTTTTCCTTGCCGACCTTCACGCGCTCCTTGGCTTCAATTGCCTGATGCAGCCCCTCCGAATAGCGGCGCCCCACCATCAGACGGCCGGTGAATTCATCGACGATGATGATTTCTCCCTCTTTGACGACATAGTGCGTGTCGCGGGCAAAGAGATGGTGTGCCTTAAGGGATTGCGTTATCTTTTGAACCATTGAAGAGTGTGCGTAATCCGTAAAGAGGGTGGGCAACTTTAAAATACGCTCACAGTGGGCAATCCCCAACTCCGTCAGCGTGATATTACGGTCCTTCTCCTCCACTTCAAAATCAACCGCCCGCACCAACTCGCGCGCAACGGAGTCCGCACGTTTGTACGGTTCCGTGCTTTCTTCGGAGGGGCCGGAGATAATCAGCGGCGTACGAGCCTCATCCACCAAAATAGAGTCCACTTCATCGACGATGCAGTAATGATGCCCTCTCTGCGACTGCTGCGCAAGGCTCAGCGACATGTTATCGCGAAGGTAATCAAACCCAAACTCGCTGTTTGTTCCGTACGTAATGTCCTGCCGATAAGCGGCATAGCGCTCCGACGAATCCATAAACGGGGTAATCGTCCCGACGGAGAGCCCCATTCCGTTATAAATGGGGGACATCCACGCCGCATCGCGTTTGGCAAGGTAATCATTGACGGTAATGACATGCACACCCTTGCCCTCAATCGCATTCAAAACGACGGCTAAAGTGGCGACGAGTGTCTTTCCTTCGCCCGTCTTCATTTCCGCGATCTTTCCGTGGTGCAGTGCCATCCCGCCGATCAGCTGCTCGTCAAAATGCCGCATCCCCAGCGTTCGCGAGGAAACTTCTCTTACACGCGCAAAAACTTCCGGCAAAAGGTCATCCAGTGATTCCCCTTGCTCCAAACGCCCTCGAAACAAAACGGTCGATTGCTCTAATTCCTCATCGCTAAGGGCGGATACTTCCGATTCAAGCTCTCTGATTCGGACGGCCTGCTCACGGTAGCGAGCCACAGCTCTGTCGTTTGGATCAAGACCTAAGGCCTTTAAAACTGACTTTAACATCCTCATTCACTCCTCAAAAACCTCTAAAAATAGCGCTCCACTACGGCGCCGATATCTCAAAAACGAGGCTCTCTGCCTCCTATGGTCATGCTAAAAGAAACAATCACATCCCGCATGATATCCGTTTAGAATACACCATGCAAGACATTTTAACATAGCTTCATTTTTCAAATAAGCATAGATTACTGTCTGTTCTGTAATAACCTATGTTTACGCTCTTTATCGGCATAAAAAACAACGCCCCTTGGATCAACCATCCAAGGGGCGTTGTTTTGCACAAAGCGCTTATCTTTTCTTTGACTTGATCAACTCGACTACGAGGCTTCCGTCCGAATTATAAATCCCGATTCCCGTAAGGATATAAAAAACGGCGAACACAACCCCAAGATACGTAAGCGGGGCATACAGGATGTATTCGAAAGAACTCAGCCCCAGTGTACCCAAGATGAAGATGGAGATATTACTCCACGGCACGATGGGAGAAAAAGCCGTTCCGGTATCCTCAAGCATTCGGGAGAGATTTCT
Source organism: Synergistaceae bacterium (assembly GCA_018063805.1). Taxonomy (GTDB): domain Bacteria; phylum Synergistota; class Synergistia; order Synergistales; family Synergistaceae; genus JAGPAO01. Next base: position 6,706 of record JAGPAO010000110.1, read on the forward strand.
CCGGCTGAGATTGAATTTATCAAACAGGGGGGCCAGCAACGGCCCGACGATGGCAAACGTTACCAGATAAACACCTGTAAGGGAAGCCAAGATCAAGTGCAGGATATAGCTGA
>JAGPAO010000111.1 GCA_018063805.1 Synergistaceae bacterium
ATTCCATCCAGTTTTTCTCATCAGAAATGATTTTTATATTCAAAATAAACTCCTTTGCAATACCCGCTGTAAGCGGGGTCTGAAACAAGGCACAAAAAAACCGCGGCCAAGAAGCGCCGCGGATACTTTTCGTACCTATGAACGGGAACGCAACTTTAACCTAGCAAATTAATATAGGGACACCATCGCTTTGTTTTCAGTCATTACAACCACGCTCCTCATTCTGTTTCAGCTCCCTATTGCAAAAGCAACTGTGAGGGGAACTATCAAACTTATGGGATAATACACGACATTTTTCAAAAAAGCAAGCATTTTTTCAAAAGGGCAGTTTTTCCTTAACCGTTTGGTTGTTGCAGAATTGCATAACGATGGAATCCATACGCTTGGGTAAAAAAACGAAAAATGTCCATGTAAAGGGTGGCTTTAAGCAACAGGAAACAAAGGCTCATGCTATAATCTTTTCATGAAAAGCGTGAAAAAACAATCGCGGGTAGCGCAGGGTAAAGGCACAAAAAACCGCGCAGGGGGGCATGAAAATCCCGAGCGTTTTGATCATGATGCGCTCTGGAAAGACCTCATCGAACGCTTCTTTTATCAAATGCTCCAGAGGGCTGTCCCCTCACTCTATCACGATGCGGATACGACCAAACCCGTTTGCTTCCTCGACAAAGAGCTGCGGCAGGTCATCAAACGCATTGGGGAAAGAGCCAAGGTCGCGGATTACCTCGTCGATGTTCCTCTGAAAGACGGCTCGGACACGTGGATACTGCTACACCTTGAAATCCAGGGCAAAAACGGTGGGAACTTGGCCTTTCGTATGTACCACTATCGGTCGTTGATATTCGTCATGTACAAACGCCCCATGGCAGCGCTTGCTATCATCACCGACGACAGACCGACGGACGAAGAAACGCACTACAGCGAAAACACGTATGAAACCCGAATCGATTATCGATACAATAGACTGGTCCTCAAAGAACTTAACGACGAAGAATTACTTGCAAGCGAAAATCTCTTTGATCTGGCACTCTTTGCGGCGAAGAAATCACTGATCCATAAAAACGATGAAAAGAGAAAATACCTGTACCAAAAAGAGCTGATACGGTTACTGAAAAACAGAAACTGGAGCCAAGAGGATCGATACGACCTATTTTTATTTATAGACCGAATCATCGCTTTAAAAGACGAAACCCTGATAGAAGACATCCGCAAAGACGGAGACGAACTATGGGAAGGAGAGGACTACATGCCGATTACAACAGCTGAACGCGCCGAACGAACCTACACGCACAGAGGGTACAGAATGGGAATAATACAAGGTATCGAAAAAGGTGAGCGCTTGGGTAAGTTGGAGACCGCCCGTAAGATGCTCGCCCGAGGAATGGAAGTCGCCTTTATCGCCGATCTTACGGGGTTACCCGAGGACGAGATCCAGGCGCTTCAGTAAAAGAACGACAAGCCCCCCTCTTTGAGGGGGGCTTGTCGTCTCGCATCCTCTTCTTAGTTCCAATAAACACTCACTTGTTCATGGAATGAGCACATATTTCAATATCAAAGAGCGTTGCGCGTTTCTAGATTAGACAATCAGGAAGTCTATAATTTGAATCTAAGCGATAAAAATACCCTCTGGAGGTCTTTGGTTTGAATAAAACGCGTGATCCCAATTCACTATCGTGGATGCCCCTAAATGTACCCATTTCTACGAGCATTTGGGAAAGGGGGTTTTACATTAAAAGGGATGCTGTCAAATATCGGCACGGGTTAAAAAGAAGAGTTTTCGAGACTAGAACTCTGATGGGAAAACTTCTTTGTTTTTTTGTTTTTGTTTTCATTTTTTCTGTTTTTTCGATGCCAATCTACGGAGGACTTGGCATCGTCGTTGTATTTGAGGTTATGATTATCACTGTTTTTTTGTGGACTATGGCGTATAGCAGGACAGAATATACGGAATTTAATTTAAAAAAAGATAGTGTTTCGGGACTTCTCTGTTATAGAGAAAACTGTTATGGAGATGAGGATTGCCTAGCTTTTTTATTTCCTCGACCAACTAGGGAACCGATAGGAATACCCCGAGTTAGAGATTATACTTCTTTAGAATTACACGATATTATTTCTGTTTTGATTTATAACAACAATAAAAGTCTTTTTAGTCTCGGTGTCTCTTGCTTCTTTGTTGTTGCCAGTGGTTGCTTGCAGAGCAACATGATTTTATTAGATCGTTTTGCTTATCACGAAGAGGATCATTTAAATGATTATATCGATGGCGTTAAAGCTATTATAGGAAGAAAAGTCTGGGTAGATGAATCGGAGAAATAGCAACAACATAGAGTATTTGCGGTGTAAAAAGCAGCAGAGAAGAGGTGCTTGAGTGAAAGCTTTTATCGCGTTTGTTTTAATCTATCTGCTTATCGGTGCCGCAGTGACGGAGTATCGCGCCCGCGAAGAGCGTTGGTCTCGCGGGGGTCTTTGGTTTGAATAAAACGCGTGATCTTAATTCACTATCTTGGATGCCCCTAAATGTCCCCATCTCTACGCGTATTTGGGAAAGGGGGTTTTACATTAAAAGGGATGTCATTAAATATCGGCATGGATTCAAAAGGAAGGCCATTTATTGGAAAACCACAATGGGGATATTGTTTTACATGCTTATTTTTCTTTTTATTGCCGCTATTTTCTCTTTGCACTTTTTGGATATCGTTTATGAGTCGTTAATGATGCTTCGAACGCTTCTGGTTCTCATTGCTATAGTTTACGTGATTGCGTATCACAGAGCTGAATATACGGAATTTAATTTAAAAAAAGATAGTGTTACTGGACTTCGCTGTTATAGAGAAAACTGCTATGGAGATGAGGATTGCCTAGATTTTTTATTCCCTCGATCGACTAGGGCAGCGATAAGCAGACCTCGATGTCTAGATTGTACTTCTTTAGAATTAAACGATATCATTTCTGTTTTGATTTATAACAACAATAAAAGTCTTTTTAGTCTCGGTGTCTCTTGCTTCTTTGTTGTTGCCAGTGGCTGCTTACAGAGCAATATGATTCTATTGGATCGTTTTGCTTATCACGAAGAGGATCATTTAAATGATTATATCGATGGCGTTAAAGCTATTATAGGAAGAAAAGTCTGGGTAGATGAATCGGAGAAATAGCAACAAAATAGAGTATTTGCGCTGTAAAAAGCAGAAGGGAAGAGGTGCTTGAGTGAAGGCTTTTATCGCGTTTGTTTTAATCTATCTGCTTATCGGTGCCGTGGTGACGGAGTATCGCGCCCGTGAAGAGCGTTGGTCTCGCGGAGGACCGGCGATTATGATCGCTTATCTCATTTATCCCGTGATTTACCCCGCTATGGAGCTCTCGCGCGCGTCTGATAAGCTTACCCAGCAGCGAGATCGGCAGCAGATGGACATGGAGCACGTCGCCCTGCTTTCGCCCCCCGCGTATCAGTCTTTGCTGCAAGAGCGGATATTATCGCAGGAAAAAAATCCCCCCGCTTTGCCGTACGATGCCTTAATTCAGGCCGTTGAAAAAACACCCCTGTCCGATGATCCCCGCGTGGGGTATGTGCTTGAGCAACTATCTCTTTCTGCAAAACAGATGGGGGACGTCGCCCGTGCGCGTGCGGACGTCGCTTCTCTTCTGACTGCTGGGCAAGAGGGAGATTTATCCAATTTGTGGGCGGCTGCGGCTTTATTGCGCGGTGTGCAGTCCGCGCACCCGGAGGATAAGGCGTTAGCCTTGGAAACGCTTGCCCTGTACCGGCGTATTTACTCAAAAATAGATGCCCAAGAAGCTCCTTTTGCGGCATATTCTCTGGCGACGGCTTATGACGCGTGCGGGCAAAAAGAGGAGGCGTTGGCTCTTTACAGAGAGGCTTTTAAAGCGGAGCGTCTGGATATCGCGATGCAATCACTGCTGCGCGCAGTGTCCGCCGCCGCCGATGACGACGCGCGGATGGAAGTGCTCAAAGAATTTCACTCGCTCTATCCGTATAAGAATGAGTTTTTTGAGGATGCATTTGCCAAAAACTTGGAAAAAACCGGGTGGGGTGATTTTGACGCGCTGTCGTGGAATCACAGGCAGAAAGAGGCGGCGCAGCTGCTGGGGCGGCATTTGCTTCCTCTGTACCCAACCAAGGGGAGTGAGCAAGAGGCCTTTGACGCATCCGTTAACCACTACTTAGAAGTGGGGGGTGTCTCGCGGGCGCAGACGTGGTGGCGAGAGCTGATCGCGCGGATGGAGCCCTCGTTTACCCATTATCCCGCCAAGCTCAAGATGGCGGAGCTCACACTGGATAGCGCTTTGGGGATGCAGAGAGAGTGCTCGATCAGTGATATCTGCACGTATTCTGCGCGCGAAGTCTATTACTATCTGTACAGCAGGACGGGGGACGCGCGATGGTTGGAGAATGCACTGCCCTCTCAAGTAAAAATCCGCCCGCTGTTGGCCGAACAAGAGAGCTACATCCGAGGGGAGATTGCCCTGATGAAGGGGGAGTACCGCAAACATTTTGCGCTGACGGCGGCGCGCTACTTGAAGCACTGGGATTACGCCAGTATCCAGGATAGCCGCGCCACCTTTATCGGGGATACAATGCAGTCGCTTGAAATCCGAGCGGGAAACGACGCCATGCGCTACGATATCGCCCTCAGCGAGTACATCCATGCGCTGATTGATTTCTTTTACGAAAAAAATATGGCCCGCAAGGAACACACGGCAGAACAGTTTCGTTTCTTGGAGAGCAACAAACTGCCTCCCTTTCATGATTTTACCGATGCGGATGTCAAGAAGCGAGAGGGATATACGAGCACGATTCAATAAGCATAATGGATGGATAAAGGATACGTAATTTCATGACACAGGAGGGGCCGAAAGTGATAAAATAAGCGTTCATAATTTCGCAGTAGCTTGATTGCAGGGCTGCGGGGCGGAAAATTTGAAAACAACTTTATAGGAGGAATGATACTTGAACCAGAACGAGGACTACCGCTTTGATCTGGCTGTTTATGCAGGACAAGAGTTTATTTCAAAAGTTAAGGCCATCACGGAGGAGCAGGAAACGCCTTTTCTTGTGGTGGATCTGAAGCGCGTAGCACAAAAGTATGATGCTCTGGAAGAAGCGCTTCCGGAGGCAAAAATTTACTACGCGGTCAAGGCAAATCCTCACGATGATGTTTTGCGCCTGCTCATCCAAAGGGGTAGTTTCTTTGATTTTGCATCTCCGTACGAACTGGATCAACTGCTTTTTCTGGGTGCAGATCCGGAAAAACTCAGCTATGGTAACCCCATAAAAAAGGCCCGCCATATCGCCTATGTCTATAAGCGCGGTGTGCGGCTCTTTGCATGCGACTCTGAATCCGATTTGAAAAAAATTGCAGAAAACGCACCGGGAAGCCGTGTTTTCTTCCGCATTCTCACCAGCGGAGAGGGCGCGGATTGGCCGCTTTCGCGTAAGTTTGGAGCGGAGCGAGAGGTTATCTCCCGACTGATTCCCATGGCACGCGATTTAGGCGTGATTCCTGCGGGGATCTCTTTTCACGTGGGGTCGCAGCAAAAAAATCTTGCGCAGTGGGAACCCAGCATCGCGGAGGCTCGTGCCCTGTTTGACGAGGCCGCGGCTCTGGGAATAAAGATGACCCTGTTGAACTTGGGGGGGGGATTCCCCGCTCGCTATCTCGATCCGCTGCCGCCGCTTTCCGCATACCGCGATGCAATTATGGACAGCCTGCACCGCCACTTTCCCGAGGGCTTTCCCGAGCTGATCATCGAGCCGGGGCGCTATATGGTGGGGGAGGCCGGTGTTTTGGTGACGGAGGTCGTCATGATTGCCAACAAAAGCGGCCACCCGGAGGATACTCCGTGGATGTTTTTGGATGCGGGAAAATTTGGAGGGCTTGCCGAGACGCTGGATGAAGCCATCAAATACCCCATCTATTCGGAAAGAACGGGGGCTGCCCGAGAGTACATTCTCGCCGGTCCCACCTGTGACAGCGCCGATGTGATGTACGAAAAGTATAAGTACCGCTTGCCGGTGTCTGTGCAAGAGGGGGATTACCTCTATATTTTTTCAACGGGAGCGTACACCAGCACGTACAGCTCCATTGCTTTTAACGGATTGCCTCCGCTTGCGACGTATGTGATTGATGATTAGCGGGAACGAAGAAAGGGTGAGGTTGGATTCCATGAAATGGCCTGAAAGTATCACTCTGTGCGAGGTAGGACCCCGGGATGGATTGCAGAATGAGGAAACGCAGCTGTCCGTGGATCAAAAAGTGGCTCTTATTGAGGGGGCAGTGGCCTCCGGAATAAGGGTCATAGAGGTGGGCTCTTTTGTGCACCCAAAAGCGGTTCCGCAGATGGCTGAGACGGATGACGTTGTTCGAAAGATGCGGCGGGTTGCCGGTGTGGAGTATCGGGCGTTGGTGGCCAACCTCAAAGGAGTGGAGCGTGCTTTTGACGCCGGGCTGACGAAGGTTAAGCTTACTGTTTCCGCCAGTGAGAGCCACAGCCTCGCCAATTTGAAAAAAAAGCCGGAGGAAATCCTCGATGGATTTCGGGAGTGTGTTGATTTTGCCGATAAAAACGGAATGAACATCTCCGGTGCCATTTCCACGGCCTTTGGATGCCCCTTTGAGGGGAAGGTTGCTCAGGCGCAAGTGGAAAAAATCGCCATGAAGTTTCTGGAGCTCGGAGTGCGGGAGCTTTCACTGTCGGATACCACAGGCATGGGGAACCCTCGACAAGTTTTTGAGCTTTCCTCCTATATGAAGCAAAAATTTCCGTTGGTGAAGTGGGTGCTCCATCTGCACAACAC
>JAGPAO010000112.1 GCA_018063805.1 Synergistaceae bacterium
GGAGTCAAAGTCGGGTCTATTGAGACGATACACACTCAGGGAAGCCCGCAGAGCACGGGCAACCGTACGGATATGGCCATTCAGGGCGAGGGTTTTTTTGTGGTTCGCAACGGAGGGCAGACGTTTTACACCCGTGCAGGCAACTTTGCGATGGACCGAGACGGCAATCTTGTTCAGTCCGGCAGCGGCAACTTGGTTCAGGGATACGCCTACAAAGAGGTAACGGATCCCGTAACGGGCGTCTCCCGCTTTGAGAGGGACTCCGAGCTCAGCGCTATCAATATCCCCATAGGACGAAAAATGCCCGCGAAGGCGACGGATTTGATCGGGTTTCGCTGTAATTTGTGCAGTACCACGACCCCGGCTATTGCCTCCTTGGATAAAATCCCCGGAGGCGCATCCAAGGTTCTCCGTCCGCACGAATACACCGCTTACGGAGCCACGAAGACGGATTATGTCGGCGCTACGGCACCCGGAGCTCCCCTGCCCAATGAGACATGGTACGACACGGCGGGCGATATGTTAAAAAAATGGAACAATACGACATTGGCATGGGAAGACGTCCGCCAGGCGGGGCCGGAGGATATGTTCTTCGGTGCGGATACGACTGCTGGGGCAACGTTCCCCACGGTCTTCCAAACCGGCGACGGCCTAACCGGCAATGTCGTTAATTCAAGAAAATTTGTAGATAACTCCGGGGCTGTGGCACCCGTTGCACTGCCTACGAAAGCAGGGGAGACGTATCTAAATACAGCAACGGGGGAGCTGTACACCGCTAACCTATTGGGCAATGCGTGGGGAACGCCGGTAGCAATCAATCAAACCACTGCTTATGCGGATAAAACATCGGGGAATGTGTTTATCTATAACAGTACCGCTGCGACGATGACGAATTTGGGCGCCTCGGCAACGCTGATGGATACGGCGGGCGGGGCCAATCAGCTGTTTCAATGGAACGGTGCCGGAACGACGAGAGCGTGGACGAACATCACTGCAGATGGGCTCAGTCCCTCCGGTGTGTTGGATCCGGGAACGGGGCTCCCCGTAACCACCACCGATCAAGCGACCATTGACGCCTTTGGCGCAAGCATGATTAAAAAACACGATCACGCGGCGAAGACGACGATCTATGATTCACTGGGTAATGCATACACCGTAGAAACTGTATTTCGAAAAGTGCTAGAACGTCCTGCCGATCCGAATGCGAATCCCCCTGTGGCGGCGGAGAGCGAGTGGGACTGGTACTCTTATTACGTTGACAGCGACGGAAAACCGCTGGAACAGTACGGCGAAGGGGCGGGAACACTCGTCTTCGGCGATGACGGCCTTTTGAAGAGAACCTACTACTTTGAGGCGACCCCTGCCACTCCAACGACGAATGCGACCTCCAACAGCCAGCCGACCTATAATTGGCAGCTGGTCGAAAAAATCGTTGATCAAAATGATCCTCGCTATAATGCGACGGTTCACGACAGTTTGCCTACTGGCAAAATTGTCGCGGATTTTAACGTCTCCGGTGCTGAGGGGTCCGTTATCCCCGGAGATCCGCTGACCTACAAATCCAATATGATCAACTTGGACTTTTTGGGGAATCAGATGGCAGCGGAGCTGGGGCAGAATAAGGAACCGATTGACGGCGTCACGCAGTACGGATCAAGCACGACCACAAAGGGCTATTACCAGAATGGCTACGCCATGGGAGAGCTGAATGACTTTTCCGTCGGCGGGGATGGAACGATCACCGGAATCTACAGCAACGGTAAGAACCTTCCCATTGCGACTCTGGCTCTGGCTACTTTTGCCAACCCGCAGGGGCTCACCAAAATGGGAGATACCGTTTTTTCAGAGTCAATCAACTCCGGAATGGCACAAATCGGAGTGCCTGGGCAGGGGGGAGCGGGAAGTATCATGGGCAGCACTTTGGAAATGTCGAACGTGGACCTTTCCGAAGAGTTTGTCAATCTTATTCGCGCACAGCGCGGTTTTCAGGCAAACACGCGCGTGGTAACCACTTCCGATCAGGTGCTTGAAGAACTAATCAACATGAAGCGGTAAATTCTGGTATTATAGGGAGGGTTGAGGCATTGCCTCTTCCCTCCGGTTTTTTTTAATAAGGGTGTATTGCTTTTTTTTAAAAGGATGTATTATAGTCGAGGTGAGTTTATTGGTTCGAGTCACGCGTATTAAGGGAGGGGCTTTTTTTATTAACGAAGATCATATTGAAACCATGGAGTCCAACCCGGATACCGTTATTACTTTGGTGAATGGACATCGGTACGTGGTCTCAGAATCGACTGACGAGATTCTTGCTCGGATACAGCTTTTTAGGCATAGTTAAACACACAGGCACATAAATGAGGTGACATAAGCGTGGATTTAGCATCCGTAATCGGGTTAGCACTTGCTGCTGTAATGGTCGTTGGAGGAATGTTCGCCGGGGGGGATGTACTGGCTTTTTGGGATCTTCCTTCTGTTTTGATTGTCGTCGGCGGAGCCTTTGGTGGAGTTATGATGGCGAACCCAATCGAACGAAGCAAGGCCTTCCCCAAAATAGTCAAAGCGGCTTTCTTTACCAGCCAGATTGACCTGTCAGGGCTGATTCAGACGCTGGTTAGCTTTGCTGAAAAAGCACGCAGAGAGGGGTTGCTTGCTCTTGAAGAGGATGCCGGTCAGCTGGATGATGAGTTTATGCGTAAATCAATCCAGTTGGTGGTGGACGGCACGGATCCGGAGCTTGTAAAATCTATCTTAGACACAGAGATCAGCTTGTTGGAAGAGCGCCATTCGGCGAATAAGGGCTTTTTGGATTCTCTGTCGGAGCTGGCTCCTGCATTTGGTATGATTGGAACGCTTATCGGTCTCATACAGATGTTGGGTAATTTAAGTGATCCGGATGCGCTTGGCCCCGGTATGGCGGTTGCCTTGATCACCACTTTCTATGGGTCGGTTATTGCTAATATGTTTGCCATCCCGGTAGGGAAGAAGCTGGCCGTTCGCTCTGCCGAGGAGGTGCTTTCACGAGAGCTGATGGTGGAGGGCATTCTCTCCATACAAGCGGGGGAGAATCCCAGAATAGTGGAGGAAAAGCTAAAAGTCTTCTTGCCGCCTGCTATGCGCCAAATGCTTGATAAAAGCGAGAAGGATGAGGGGTAAAGGGATATGGGGCGAAAAAGGAAATCAAAGGACGGCGGAGGCGGGCTTCCTCTTTGGATGGCAACGTACGGTGATATGGTCACGCTGTTGCTTTGCTTCTTTGTGTTGCTCTACTCGTTTTCAACCCTGGACACTGTAAAATTTCAAGCTCTTGCCAACTCTTTTCAGCAGGCATTTAATGTGCAATCCGGTGGAAGCACCATGAACCAAACCCCTGGAATTCAAGAGGGCAGTTTTGGTCAGACACCGGGGGATTCTCCGCGTGAAACGCAGGGGAATGATGCGCACATAGCGAGGCAGATGAAAACGATTGTAAAAGAGCTGGACGTGGAGAAAAGCGTTACGGTAACGCAGACGGAGCGGGGTGTTGTTATCTCCTTAATGGATCAGGTTTTGTTTGCGGATGGGTCTGCAGAACTTCAGCCGGCGGCGGCGCGGATCCTTTACAAGATAGGAGGCGCTCTCCAGGATATCCCAAATAATATAGCCATAGAAGGGCACACGGATAACGCTGTCTTGGGGGCGGAGAGTATTTATAAAAATAATTGGGCGCTATCTTCTGCCAGAGCTGCTGCTGTTGCTGCCTATTTAGATGATAGAATAAGGATTGATCCGACACGTCTTCAGTCTGTGGGGTATTCTTCCGCCAGGCCTATTGTTCCAAATGATACGGATAATCATAGAGTATTAAATCGCAGGGTGGACTTAGTGATTCTTTCAGTGCATAATGTAAGATAATCGTTTTAGTGATATTATTTAAAGAGTTTCTAGGAGGATTCCTATGGCAAAAAAAACAATGATATTGCTGATTATTGGTGTTTTAGTGTTAGTTTTGGGTATCGGCGGCGGGGTCATGATCGGTTTGAAGTTCTTTAAGCCGGCGAATCCCGACGTATCTCAGGCGGTTCAGCCGCCGGGGCCCATGTTTCCGCTTGGGGACTTCACGGTTAATTTAGCCGATCCAACGCCGCATGTTGCGCGTTTGAGAATAACGTTAGAATTGTCCAGTGCGAAAGTGCCGGAACAAATAACCGACCCGGGTTGGCTTTCTCTGTGCAAGGATGAAGTGATCCGCACTCTGAAGAGCTTTCGTTTCAACGATATTCGATATCCGGAGGGCATGACGAGGGCCCAGCAGGATTTGCGCGCGAGATTAAATGCAATCCTTCCCACGGTAGAGGGGGATGTAGCTATTAGGCGAGTGCTCTTTGAAGAGTTTATGGTTCAATAAATTATGGGCAAAAGAGGGAGGTAAAACATGGTTCCGGAGGTTATGTCGCAAAATGAAATAGACTCCCTTTTAAATGCAATCAGTAGCGGTGGTGCTGATATCGCTACACTTCCGAGCACTACGGAAAAACCGGTTAAACTATACGATTTTCGCAGACCGGATAAATTCAGCAAGGATCAGCTGCGCGCCATTCAGATGATTCATGAATCCTTTTGCCGTACGTTAACGACGTCTCTTTCAACAATGGTTCGTTCAATGGTCTCCATTGAAGTTGTTGCCGTTGATCAGCTGGCGTATGATGAATTTATCCACTCTCTTGTTCAGCCCACGGTAATCGGTGTTTTGGAAATGTATCCTTTGAGCGGGAATGCGATTTTAGAGTTAAATTCAAATCTGACTTTTTCTATCATTGATCGCCTGCTGGGCGGTAAAGGGGAACCTTTGCGCAAGCCGCGTGATTTGACGGATATTGAGCGCACGGTTGTAGAGCGTATCATGATGAAAATACTGGAGCACCTTGAAGAAAGCTGGAGTACGGTTGTCGATATTCGCTTTCGTTTTGAGGGAATGGAGAGCAATCCTTTTTTCGTTCAGGTTTGCCCCGGAACGGACATGGTGCTTCTCGTAACGATGCAAATACAAATTGGAGAGGTTCAAGGTATTATGAACTTCTGTATCCCTTATTTTGTTATAGAGCCGCTAATCGACAAATTGAGTTCCCAACAGTGGTTCTCTTCAACAAGTCGCAAGGGCGGCGAGGGTGTCAGAGAAACCCTCGTAGAACGGTTAAACGAAGTTTCCGTGCCGTTGGCGCTGGAGCTGGGGCACAGTGTCATTAATTTGGGAGATGTATTGCAAGTTCAAACGGGCGATGTTATCCGGTTGGATGGAACGACAAAGGATCCGCTTGGATTGCGAGTCGGAAACAGAGTTAAGTTCCACTGTGTTCCGGGGCTGATCAACAAGAATTATGCCGCCCAAGTAACAGAAGTCCTTAGGGAAGAACTTCCGCCACCGGGAGAGGGGGAGTAGTCGATGGGCGAAGAGTTTTTGAATCAGGATGAGATAGATGCCCTTCTTTCCGGAGGGGATGCCCCGTCTGGAAAACTTACTAAGTCAGAATCAGAGGCCTTGAGTGAGGTTGCATCCATTGTAGCCGGTGCGGCGGGTAATGTTGTGGGGATGCTGGCAGGGCGTGGTGTGACCGCGAATGTTGCTGCCAGGGAGGAAATGTCTCAGGAATCCATGAGGGCGAAAATCGCCAGTAATCGTGTTTTTGCCTATACAATGACGTGGGATGGCGCGGACGAGGCTCCTGCACAGCTGGTAACCAGCGAAAGAGGTGCTTTAGCTCTTGCTGATCTAATGATGGGCGGTGACGCAAAGGAGCTTCCTGAGGAAGCGAACGACCTTTATCTTTCCGCTTCACAGGAGGGTTTGAGCCAGCTTGTTGGTTCTGCACTTACAAACTTAAGCGGTCTTTTGGGCGGAGCTCGTCTTGCCGCCGGGAATACGAATTCCGCTTTGAGTGATGCGGATGGATGGCTCCCTTTCTCAGACAAACCGGGTGAAGATACCATCTGGGTTGCGCAGATAACTTTGGATGTGGAGGGCGTCGAACCTTTTGACTTGGATTTATTGCTCCCCATTGAGGATGCGAAGAGGTTAGCTATCAAAATAGCCGAATTTATGATGCCGGAAGAGGAAATTCCTCTTCCCGTTGCCGCTCCGTCTGCGGCGCAGGCCGCGCCTTCAAGACCGCAGCAAAAGGCTCCGGCTGCTGCTCCTGCGCCGTCGGTAATGATGCCACCCAGGCCGCAGAGTCCCCCTGTGGATGTGCAGCCTGCTGAGTTTGCCCCTTTTCAATCGGCTGATGTAGCCGCTAATATGGGTAATATTGATTTGATCGTGGATATTCCCGTTCGCGTTACGGTAGAATTGGGCAGAACCCGTAAAATGATCGGAGAAGTTCTCGCTTTAGGTCCCGGTTCAGTGGTAGAATTAAACAAGATGGCAGGGGAACCGGTGGATGTATTGGTGAATGGAAAGCTGATTGCCCGCGGCGAAGTGGTTGTTATCGATGAGAGTTTTGGTATCAGGGTTACAGAAGTAGTGAGCCGAGCCGAACGCATTCGTTCTATGGGCGTTTGAAAAACTGGTATAATGAAATAAATAGTTCTTTGAGGAGGGCGGATTATGGGTTTTAGAGTTTTAATCGTAGATGATGCGGCGTTTATGAGAATGATGTTGAGGGATATCCTGTCCAAGAATGGTTTTG
>JAGPAO010000024.1 GCA_018063805.1 Synergistaceae bacterium
ATATAAAAGATTATGGCCCAAAAGGACATGTGATCAAAGCGGGGACTCCAAGTATGGGGGGCGTTCCGTTTCTTCTTGTGGCTTTTCTTGGCGCTATCCTTGGAACACTCGCCGGATTCGGCAGTTGGATTGAGTTATTAAAACTTTGGAGCTACCCGCTCTTAGCCGCTTTTGTCGGTTTTGTGGATGATTGGTTAAAATACACAAGTAAATCCAGTGAGGGATTAACAAGTTATCAGAAGTTTGGTGCCCAGCTCTTGATTACTCTACCTTGGGCAATGCTTTATTCACGCGGCGGGTTGACTTTTCTCCCCGGATTTGTCCTTTCTCCGACAGTTGCGGCGATCGTTTTAACCATACTCGGAGTCGGTATCCTGAACGCTGTTAACGTCACAGATGGTTTGGATGGTCTTGCAACAGGAGCCATGTGTATTTCACTTGGAGCGGCTTATTTCCTTATTCGCGGTTCCTCTGTCATGCTCTCTATTATTGTTCTTTTGGGGGCTTTACTTGCTTTTTTATGGGATAATTCAAATCCTGCGCGCGTTTTCATGGGGGATGTAGGCGCTCATTTTTTAGGAGCTTTTTTGATTAATCTCTGTGTGCATAGCGGTCAATTGGGGCTTGTTTTCCCTCTTGCCTTCCTTTTTGGTATCGAATTAATTACAGTTGCGATTCAAATCATTGCCATCCGCGGGTTTAGCCGAAAGGTTTTTCTTATGAGCCCCTTGCACCACCACTTTGAAATTCTTGGGTGGAGTGAAGTTCGTATTGTCGTTCGTTTTTGGATTTTGCACCTCGTCGGGATTTTGACAACTTTAACATTGCTGCGTTTTATCTTTGTGGCGTGATATTAAAAACGGGAATAGGGATTAAATATGGACAATCATAATATTAATAAAAAAATCACGATTCTTGGGGCCGGTGTAAGCGGTAAAGCCCTTGCTTTTCTTGCGCAACGGCTTGGCTATCGCGTTCTCATTTCTGATTGCAAAGAATTGGATGCAGAGATGAGGCGAGAATTTGAATTATCCGACATTGCATGGGAAGATGGAGGACACACGCCCCTTATTTATAATGCGGAGATGATCGTTGTAGGCTCGGGGATTTCCCCCCGTACTCCGGAGCTACTGGAGGCGTTAACAAAGGGAATTACCGTTGTGGGCGAACTTGATTTTGTCCTGCCGCATCTTGTTGGAAAAATAATCGCAATAACAGGGAGTAATGGGAAGACGACCACGACATCCCTGATCGGGCATTTGCTGGCTTCTACTGGAGCACGCGTGGCTGTGGCCGGAAATATCGGGAAGCCTTTAGCGGGTATAGCCTTTGAGAAATGGGATTATATCGTCCTTGAGTTAAGCAGTTTTCAGTTGCACTGGACGGAAAATCTCAGCGTTGATATCGCACTGGTTACGAATATTGCTCCCGATCACATTGATTGGCACGGATCTTTTGAGGCTTATGTCAGCGCAAAAACAAAATTAATATCGACGGTAAAGCCTGAAGGGACGGCTATTTTTCAGGAAAGCGATCGTTATCGTTTTGTCTCTTTACCGAGAAAAACATTTGGATTAACGTGGGAGGAGACACTTCCCATGAAAAAAGAGTGCTTGTATTTGAGAGAATCAAAGCAGTGCGCCGAAATAAGAACAGACCAAGGAGAGACGGTTTTATTTCGATTTGACGAAACTTCCCTTTTAGGAAAGCACAACATGGAAAACGCGGCTATGAGCTTATTAACGGTCTCGTTATGCGGTTATGCGACAAACGCCGATAGCATGAAAGATGCCCTCCACAGCTTTAACGCTCCCTCGCATCGATGCCAATTGATTGCCGATGAGGGGGGAGTACGCTATATCGATGACTCTAAGGGAACCAATGTGGCTTCCACGGTGGCTGCGCTTTCCTCATTAAGCGGGAAAAAAGTGATCATTCTCGGAGGAAAGGGAAAGGGGGAGGATTATTCTCCGCTTGTTCCCGTATTAAAAAAAGAGGCTCGTTGGGCGATTCTAATGGGAGCAGAAAAAGGTGCTCTTGCAGAAGCCCTGTCTTCCAGAGGTTTTATTCATTTTACTCTGGTCGATGGGATGGATAATGCCGTAAAAGAGGCTAACGGCAGAGCATTAGAGGGGGACATTATCCTTCTATCGCCTGCATGTACAAGCTGGGATGCATACTCCAATTACAAGGAAAGAGGGAAACACTTTCAGAAGACCGTTGTTAATCTACTCTTTTCCTTAAAAAAGAGGGGTGTCTGATGCGGAAAAAGGATACAGAGGAATTTTCCCGTAAAATAACCAATATTGATCCCCTCTTGTGGTTAATCCCATTAATGTTAAGTGGGTTGGGTATTTTAATGATTACCTCAACGACAAGTCCTCTCTCCTTTGAATTGACGGGAACGCCTTTTGCTATAGGATTACGCCAGTTACTTTGGTTGGCTATTTCTATTGTGTCCATGTTGGTGGCCTATAGTTTATCCAGTTCCAGCTGGAAAAAAATTAGCGGTTTGATGTGGTGTATTGCCTTTGTGCTTGTTGTTGCCTCGGCTATTCCCGGAGTGGGTACTTCTGTCGGGGGAGCACGGAGGTGGCTTCGTTTTGCCGGATTATCGCTCCAACCTGCGGAACTGCTTGTTTTTGCCGTGGCTATTCATCTGTCATCGATGATGACGCGTGATGACAGTGTTCGTGTCGATAAAGAAAGGATCTTTTTGAAAACGCTCCTGTTTCTATCTGTATCTGCCGTTCCTTTATTTTTCCAGCCGGACTTGGGAAGTATCATTTTATTATTTTCCCTTGGGATGGGGATTTATGTGGAGCGGTTTGGATGGAAATATCCGCTTTTCACCGGTTTTATCGGTATTTTTCTGTTAGGGATGCTTGTTATTCAAAAAACCTACCGAATGCGCCGTGTGATGGCCTTTATTGACCCATGGAAAGATCCGCTGGATACAGGTTTCCAGGCGATACAGGGATTGATTGCTTTTGCAAATGGCGGGGCTTGGGGAACAGGGCTTGGCCACGGTCTTCAAAAACTTCAATACCTTCCTGCGGCGTACACTGATTTTATCTATGCTGCGCTTGGCGAGGAATTAGGTCTATTAGGAACATTGGGCGTGCTCTTTCTTTTTCTTTTTTGGGTTTTACGCTGCCGATATTTATACAATCGCACGGAGGATGATTTTAAAGCTACTCTCATTTGGGCGATTACCCTGACAATTATTATCCCTCTTTTTATTAATATAGCCGGCGTAACAAAGGCGATTCCGTTAACTGGCATGCCGCTTCCTTTTGTCAGCTTTGGCGGTACTTCTTTAGTTGTAATGTGGATGCGGGTCGGGATTTTATTGCATTTATCCAAACAACTTGCTGAAAGCACAAGCAGTCATGAGTAAAAAAATATTGTTAGTCGCCGGAGGAACAGGGGGACACATGTTACCTGCGATTTCATTTGGGACGTGGCTGAATTTAAAGGAGCCGGATTATACGGTTCGATACATCACAGGAATACGCTCATTAGAGCGGGAAATTTATCAATCCTATGGCATTACTCCCATTACAATTGCTTTAGAGGGGTCCCCCATCGGCGTTTCCTTCAAAAAAAGTTTGAAACGTTGGGGGCAGATAATAAACAGTTTTTTTCAAGCTGGAAAGATTATGCATAGCGAAAAACCCGCTGTTTGTATTTTATTTGGCGGATATATCTCATTGCCCATCCTTCTTATCTGTAAAATCAAACGAATTCCTGTGCTATTGCATGAACAAAATAGCCATGCGGGCAGGGTGACAAGAATCGCCGCCAAATTAAGAGTTCCCATACTCTCGGGTTGGCAGGAGTGTGCCCCATTTCAAAGGGGTGAATTCCGGGAAGTGGGCATACCTGTTCGTGCGTTTACCGCCGAATCCAAAACAAAAGCGTGGGAGATTTTACAGATCAAACGTGTTTTGCCTGTCGGACCGATAGTTGTTGTCTTTTCCGGTTCTCTTGGGAGCGATACCCTCAGGACTTTTGTTTCCTGTGCGGCGAAAAACCCCATTTTTTCAGAATGGACGTTTGTCGTGCTCGGACCTGAAATGGCAGACGAGGGTACAAATGTCATCACTGTTTCCAAACGATGGGATATTGCGCCTTTGTATCAGATTGCGGATGTTGTTATCACTCGAGCGGGAGCATCCACTTTATCGGAGCTTATGCTGCTGAAAATTCCGGCTCTCGTTGTGCCATGGATGAATTCCGTTGACGGGCACCAGTTATCGAACGCTCGTTTATTCGTAAAAAATGGCTATGGCTTGATCTTGGATGAAAAAGAAAAAAAAGATGCCGATTTTCATGAGAAATTAGATCTATTATTAAAAAAATGTGATATGAGTGAGACAAAAATCGATCAATCTATGTATAATAAAGTGGAAAGTATCTGCGAAAAGCTTTGGCATGCGGTCCTTTCCGTTATTTGAGAGGGGAGATTTCATTTGAGGGCACTATCCGCCTTCGTTAACATCGAGAAAATAAAGCGCGCTCACCTGATGGGAATCGGTGGAGCGGGTATGAGTGGTCTTGCACAGCTATTGAAAGAAATGAACATAGAGGTAAGCGGGTGCGACAACGTGAACAGTTTTTACGCTGAAAAGATAAGCCGCCAGGGGGTTCCCATTGAAAGCGGGCATCATAGCGATCATTTGTTGCGGTATAATCCGGATCTGCTTATTTTTTCAAGCGCGATATCGCAAAATAACCCGGAAATACAGGCCGCTTATGACAAGGGGATTCTGGTTGCAAAACGTGCGGAGGTCTTAAGCGGTATTTTTAATGTCAAACGCGGGGTCGGGGTTGCCGGCACACATGGAAAAACAACCACTTCTTCTATGATCTCTCTGATGGCGGAGATTGCGGGTTGTGCTGCTACCGTCGCTATTGGAGGAGAGTTATCAGATATAGGGTGCAATGCTAAATTGGGATTGGGTGAATACATGATTGCTGAGTTGGATGAAAGCGATGGTTCTTTTGAACTGTTTTCTCCTTCTATCGCGATTATTACCAATATTGATTGGGATCATATTGATCATTATCCTTCTTTGACCTCTGTCTTTGATGCCTTTTCTCGTTTTGCTTCTTTTAGAAAAAAAGAAGCGCCGCTGATTGTCTGTGCGGAAGATCCCGGTGTTTGTCATTTGATTTCGGCCGGAAAATTACAAGGTGTTTGCACTTACGGATGGGGAACGGGATGGGATTGGGGAGCAACGGAGATTCAGCCTATACCCGGCGGTGGCGTCACCTATCTCTTGCACCATCAAGGAAAGTTAAAAGGGGAGATCAAGCTCCGGGTTTCAGGAGAACATAATGTTTTAAACTCGCTTGCGGCGTGTGCGGCGGCACATTTCATGGGGATTTCCTTTCATGATTACCAAGAGGCTCTTTCTCGTTTTACCGGGGCCAAAAGAAGATTACAACATCTGGGAAATTTCAAAGATGTGGATATATATGATGATTATGGACATCACCCGAATGAGATAGCGGCAACGTTAGCAGCTTTAGAAGGAATATACCCTCATCGCCCCAAACTCGTTATATTCCAACCGCATCGTTATAGCAGGACGGGTGCCCTTTATCGGGAATTTGCTTCAGCACTTTGCGGTGCGGATAAAATTTTCCTGCTTCCGATTTATGCAGCGGATGAAACTCCGCCGCCCGGCGTTAGTTCTGCCCTGATATCAAAAGCGGCAGAGGATATGGGACATGTTTCTTGTCAGCTCTGTGAGAGTTTTCAAGATAGTATTCAGAAGCTTTATGATTCCATCAACGATGGGGATCTTGTTCTAACCATCGGTGCCGGAGATGTAGGTACCTTGGGGAAAAGGATTCTGGAGGGGATGGGCACGCATTTCAGCGATGAATAGGCATTTATTTCCCGATGCTAAGATTATTTCAGACTGGGATATATTAGAGAACGCACCGTTATGTTCCCTCACCACTTGGCGTGTCGGAGGGTGCGTGGATTACCTCGTTTGCCCTAAAAATCACACTATGGTTGGGGAGGTTTTAAAGAGAGCAGCGCAATCGGGGATGCTTCTAAGTGTGCTTGGAGGCGGATCCAATACGCTGGTATCTGATAAACCGTTGCATCAGATATTACTCCATACTTCGTCCATGTCAGCGTTTTCCGTTACTGAGGATCATCCAACGGTTCTGGTGTGTTGTGAAGCCGGGGTTTCTCTTCGCTCTCTTTTTGCTTACACGGTACGCAATCAACTGAGCGGACTGGAGTTTGCTGTGGGGATTCCCGGAAGCATCGGAGGGGCCTTAATCGGTAATGCCGGAGTTGCTGATCAAGCCATAGGTGAAAGTGTTGAATGGATAGAAACAGCACACGAAGATGGTTCCCTTCGTCGATGGGAGCGAGAAGAATTAAATTGGAGTTACAGATATTGCAGTCTTTCACAAATGCAAGGAGCCGTTATTGTTCGCTGTGCTTTGAAATTCAATAAAGGAGAACCTGCGATGATAAGGGGAAAGGTGGCTCAACATGCAGCAAAAAAAAGACGGCAGCCTCTTGCCCAAAAAACGGCGGGGTGTGTTTTTAAGAACCCACCGAATGACAGCGCAGGCAGATTGCTTGAACTTTCCGGTTGCAAGGGGCTTTCATTAGGGGGAGCACAAATATCCACCATTCATGCTAACTTTATTGAAAATAGAGGCAATGCTTCTGCTTGGGACATCTTTAGCCTTGCTGAAAACTCCAGAAAACGTGTGTTTGAAAAATTAGGAGTTTTGATGGAATATGAGGTAAAATTCATTGGTGATTTCACAACAGAAGACTAAGAAGAAATGGAAGAAGGGGAGAATCATTCTCTTTTTCCTTATTGCGGGTTTCCTCTATGGATTGGAGCAGCGCTATCATGTATTTAGAGTTGCGAATATATCCTATGTACCCGATAATATTCTTGAACAAGACATGGTGTGGCGCGCAATGCCCGAAAAAGCGGCGGTTTTTTGGCCTATATTATTCTGGAGATCTGATGTGCTGAAAAGTGAAATTGAACATTATTATCCGGTGCATGTGGATTTGAAAAGTGTCGGGTGGGGGAAGTTTCGCCTGAATGTTATTCCGTTAGAACCATATATAAAAGTATATTGGTCGGGAATGACGTGGTACTTATCTGATGAGGGTAAAATATGGAGGGTTAGTCTTGGGGCTAATGCATTGGTACACGGAATAGAATCTCCCAAGAGACCTCTTTTAGTTTGGGGAAAGGATATGCCTATCCCCATCAATATGGACAAACAAAGGGGGGATATCACACAATCGAGCCTTCCTGTTCAGAGGATAAAATCATGGTACCATGAACTCGATCGACTTGGCTGGAATGAGAAAATTAATAGAGTAACAGCGATCCGTTCTGAGGGGCGTTTCGTTCTTAAATTAGAGTTTAAGACGTTGTTTGAGAAAAAAATGGTTATAATGATTAATGATGATCCTGCAGAGTGGCAGTCCATATCGCAAGCAGTATCGGCGATACAAAGGGATCGGTCTGTCAGAAGTGAGGATCTCTTCATTGATACAACGTACAAGGGAAAGCTGATAGTGCGCAGCCGGGATTTATGAGTTAAGATTTTTTGATTACTTATTTGGGGGGATCCCATTTGTTCAAAAGAACATTGCATGGTTCAGGATACAGGGATCCGGAGCTTCTTGTCGGTCTAGATCTGGGTACCAATAAAGTGACGGTTGTCGTTGCGGAACGTGAGAATAATTTTGGTGAAGCCCAGATTATCGGTATAGGGCAAGCGCAATCTCATGGAATTCGTAAAGGGTTGATCGTACACTTAGATCAGGCAGTCCGGTCTGTCAAACAAGCTCTGGGGGATGCGGAAAATATGGTTGGGCTGGAGCTGACTCAAGCGACAGTAGCGTTCAGCGGCGGTGAGGTAACCAGTGTGCGGTCAAAAGGGATGATCTCTCTTGGGCGTACACCTAGGGCTGTTATGCAGCTTGACATTGAACGTGTGATAGAAGCTGCACAAGCGGATGTTTCCGTACCGCAGAACCAGACAATTGTCCACACCATCCCTGTTGAATACTCGCTGGATGGAAATAACGGGGTCGATGATCCTCTCGGGATGACGGGAATGCGGCTTGATATCGACTTGGAATCGGTGATTGTGCCCAGTGCCCATATCCAGAACGTCTTGAACTGCGTAGAAAAAGCGGGTATTGAGGTTTTGGGTTTGGTGATAAAACCGCTTGCATCTGCCTTGGGCGTTCTTTCAAATGAAGAAGCTATTGCCGGAGCCGTTTTAGTTGATGTTGGCGGCGGGACAAGCGGTGTGGCTATTTTTGCCGATGGTCGCCCAAAACACCTCGCGATCATCCCTGTCGGCGGCGACCATATTACCAACGATGTGGCAACGGTGATGAAAATCCCATTGAATAAAGCCGAGGATCTTAAAAAAGAAGTCGCGTTTTGTTATGAAAATGATAATCAAAACAACTACGAATTTGATCACATGGGGAGAAACTATGTTTGTGATATGCAAGATCTTACCGATGTTGTTCAATGCCGGATTGAGGAACTTTTTCACGTTCTCGTGCAGGCAGAAATAGAAAAAGCGGGGCTTCCCATGCTGCCGGCAGGGATAGTTATTACAGGCGGCGTTTCCAAAACCAATGGCATTGATAAGTATTTGTCTCAGGTTATGGATATGCAGGTGCGCGTTGCATTGCCTCTTGATTCGAGCAAAATGCCCCCCGGCCGTAATGGACCGGAGTATGCCTGCGCCGCCGGAATTATTCGATATGCGTTGGAGCGTGAACGCGATAACTATCGTTACATGGAGCCTTGGGCACAAACGTTAAAAAACCAGGGGAGATACCCTATGAACGTTCCGGATCGCTCTCCTCGTTTATCGCCTGCCGGACCTGATGATACTCAAAGTTCTATCGGAGGTATTACGGGGTTTATTGATTTTATAAAACGTATGTTCCGAGAAATTTTTTAAAATTTATTGTTGACGGGAGAATAGAGTCATGCCCGAAATATTTCAGATTGAAAAAGGTAATAGAATCACACGGGAGATAATCAAGGTTGTTGGGGTCGGTGGCGGCGGTAATAATGCACTGAACCATATTATTCGCGGCGGTGTCGAAAAAGTTGACTTTATAGCGGCCAATACGGATCACGCACACTTAAATTTGTCCGAGGCGCAGAATAAAATAATACTGGGGCGCGAGCTAACGCGAGGGCTTGGAGCGGGAGCTAACCCTGATGTAGGGCAAAAATCGGCACAGGAATCCAGGGATGAAATCCGAGCGATGCTTGATGGTGCCGATATGGTTTTTCTTGCTGCAGGAATGGGCGGAGGAACGGGGACAGGTGCGACTCCTGTCATTGCAAATATCGCCAGGGAGACGGGGGCTTTAGTGGTCGCCGTTGTTACAAGACCTTTTAAATTTGAGGGTCAGCGAAGGGCAAAATTGGCAGCCGAGGGAATCGATCGTTTGCGGGAGGAAGTGGATGCTCTCGTGGTCATCCCCAATGAACGTTTGCTTGCCATCGCAGATAGGAAGACATCTTTGAACGATGCTTTTAAGCTTGCCGATAACGTTCTGCATCAAGCCGTTCAGGGTGTTACCGATTTGATTTTGCGTCCGGGTCTTGTCAATGTGGATTTTGCAGATGTAAGAACCGTTATGAGCAATGCCGGACCGGCGATCATGGGGATTGGCGAGGGGTATGGAGAAAACAGAGTGGTGACAGCAGCCCATAATGCGATCAACAGCCCACTCATGGAGACGCCGATGATTGGAGCCAAGGGGGTTCTGTTTAACGTTACAGGAGGAGCCAATGTCTCCTTGCATGAAATTACGGATGCTGCTGAATTAATCAGAAATGCATCTGATGAGGATGCCTCTGTGATATGGGGCCACGTTTTTGATCCCAGCATGGAGGATGCCGTGCAAATTACGGTTATTGCAACCGGTTTTGCTGATGCTGCGGCTTACACTCCCGTTGGCGGTATTCTGCGCCCTGCAACGGTTGCTCAAGGCAATACAAGGAATCAAACGCCCATTGTTGTCAATACAAGGGAGAAATCATCCCCATCAACGGGAAAGGTTAAGTTGGAACTTGAGGAGTCAGAAACCCGTATCGCCAACAATGACGAAGATCTCTTCAGATCCAGCGGTGTAAGTAATGACCAGTTGGATATTCCTGCCTACACTCGGAGGAGACGAACACCCTGAGCCGAAAAAAAAGCAATTCTGCTCAATCTGTTCCCTATTGGAGCAGTTGGGCATCGTATCGAGAAGATGAGTCATGGATCGATCTGCTTCCCAAGGGAGGGGATCTTCCCTGTGCGCTTTTTTTCCCTGCAGATTATGGAGTTGGAAGCGCAAACCTGGGTATCCACGCTATTTTCAGGAGTTTGCGGGAACAGGGTGTAGGGGTAGAGCGTTTTTTTGCCGCTCCTAACCCCGGGCGATCCGTAGATACGGATGCTCGTTTGGATAAGTTTCCCTTGTTATTAGCCGGTATCTCCTATGAGGGAGATATTGCCCAATTTTACCGTTGGTTGCTAGATGGAAGAATCCCACTCTCTCAGGAAGACAGAGCGGAGGGAAATTATCCGCTCGTCGGCGTTGGCGGGGCTATTAGTTATATCAATCCCCTTGCTCTCTCGGGGGTCTGTGATTTTATTGTTCTCGGAGATGCCCTTCCTGTGCTTCCCTTTTTACTTAAAGAGCTCAGAAGGTGGAGTGGGAACAACGACAGGGTGCAGCTTATGGAAAACCTTGCTTCACACGGAAGCATTCTTGTTCCCAGCGTTCACCTGAATGAATCAAAGAGCACCCAGTCGCTTTGCGTTTCAGTAGAAAAATTAAGCGGAAAGCCAATGCTCAGCAGTTGGTTGACCCCACGGTCTATTTTTGGGAAAACATTGCTTGTCGAATTGCAAAGAGGGTGTTGCCGTGGGTGTTCTTACTGTGTGTTGCCAAAATGTTATGCCCCCTTTCGCCAACGCGGAGTGGAGGAGGTTCTTTTGGAACTTGAACGAGTAGCCGGCTACGCTGATTTTGATCAGGTAGGACTGGTGACCCCTGAAGCCGGGGATTACCCGCATTTATCAAAAATACTGGACAAGCTCGAAGCTTTAAATAAAGGTGTTTCTTTTGCTTCTTTACGTGCAGATGCGCTGGTACCATCAATGGTCAAGGCACTTGTTCGAGGAGGACGGCACAGCATTACCTTAGCTCCTGAAACCGGAGGAGATATTCTGAGGGCCCATTGCGGTAAGAATTTCACCAACGATCGATTTATAGAGGCGCTTCATCTTGCGGAAACACATGGAGTGACACAGGCAAAACTTTATTTTATGGTCGGGCTTCCGCAAGAAACAGAAGAGAACATTGAGGAAATATCGCTGTTGTGTAAAAGAATACAGGACGAGACATCGCTCATTATTCATCTGTCGATTGGTCCTTTTATCCCTAAGCCGGGGACTCCTTGGGAAAGCGAGCCCCTCTGGAGTGAGCAGGACATTAAAAATAAGTACAAAGCCATCACGTCCGGATTGCATCGAAAACTCAAGAGACAGCCTACTTTAAATTTTACAAGTGTTCGAGAGGCAAAAAAAGAATTTTTGTTGTCGTGGGCGGACTATCATTTAAGCGGCGAATACGCCGTTCAGATTGAAAAGAATGGATCGGAAATGCCGACGCATGATACGAGAGAACAGGCCATTGAGCAGTTAATACGATTAGGCCTTCACTAAGATTCTATACAGGAGGGGTCAGTATGGTTTCCAGCAGAAAAAGCAGAAATTACAAGGGAAAGCGCCCGATGTTTGCCTTTGGTCAGCTTGTGCTCCCCATTGCCGCAATACTGGCGCTGGGGCTTTTATTCACCGGCATAAAACTTTTTTTCTTTGCACCGCCTAATACGCACACATCAGAACCGGTTGAGTATGTTCCTCATCCGGCTTCGCAGGATCATTCTGTTGATATAACCTCTAAAGTCACTCAAAACACAACGCAGGCAGAACTCAAAGAAAAGGTTCCCGCTAAAAAAACAGGGGGTACCTCTGTCCTTTTAGCAGGTCCGGTGGATCCGGCTACGGAAGCAGTAACGCCTGTGATGAAACCATCAAATGAAGGTAAAAAGACAGCGTCTACAAAAAAAATAGCTGAGAAGGTTATTCCTTCCAAAGAATCGATAGAGAAACAAAAAACAGCAGAGAAAAAAGTTTTGCCCAAAAAGGAAGTAAAGACAAATTCGATGGCACCCCAAACATCGACAAAACAAACACAGGCAAAACAAACATCAGCAAAGCAAACACCGGAAAAAGCAGAGACAACGGTCAGGAGTAAACCCACGGTGAAATCTCCCACTCCGACTATAGTGCCGTCTCTAAAATCAGGAACGTTGTGGGGGGTTCAAATAGGGGCGTTTACGAAACGGGAGGGTGCGGATATTTTAGCCGAACAGGCAAAAAAAGACGGGTATTCCCCTATCGTTTCACAGTACGAAGTTGAGGGAAAACAATTTTTCCGAGTGCGTGTTAAATCGGGAACGGACAGGGATGTTGCGGCCACAGTCGCCGCTGAACTCGAGAAAAAAGGGTACCCTGTCGCTCTGGTTCCGTTGAATTGAACGGAGGTAAAAAATTGGCTGGATTTGTCGGCGAGGTAACCCCGTTAGGAGAATCTTTGGAGCTTGTAGAGAGCACTTTAAAGTTCCCCTGGGAGGGTATTCGTCCTGTTTTGACCTCCCTTGCAATGGCACAGGGATTGCGTACCAACACAGAAGTAATTGCAGGGGAGGATTATCCTCCCTTTACTCGAAGCCTGAGAGATGGTTATGCCGTTAACACCGCAGATATTATGGGAGCCTCTCATTCCTCTCCTGTTTTTCTCAAAAGGGGAGAGGGCGTTCTTATGGGGGCTTTCCCCCGGTTTACCGGAGAGGATAGCCGGGCATATCCCATCCCTACGGGGGGGATTTTACCTCACGGTGTGAATGGTGTTGTAATGCTAGAGGATACGTCTCTTTCCGGGGAATGGGTGGAAATCCGTAAAGCAGTGCAGGCCGGTGAAAATATTATCCACAAGGGCGAAGAAATCCAGCGAGGACAGCGAGTTCTTCCTAAAGGTGCATTGATAGATCATACAACCACCGGTTTGCTGGCGACTCTTGGCGTTGAATCTTTACCCTGCTGTGATCTGCGCATTTGTATTTTGAGCACCGGTGACGAAATTGTGCCTATTTCAACGCGCGATGTCCCGGATGGGTGTATTCGAGATGCGAATGCGTGGTTGCTATCCTCCCTGCTTCTCAAATACGGTTTTCCCTCAAAACAGCTTGGGATTATTCCGGATGAAGCGTGCTTGCTTGAGGCAGCAGTAGAGAATGCCTTGAAAGAGTGTGATGTTCTTGTCTTAAGCGGAGGTTCCTCCGTCGGTACCAGAGATCACTGTGCTCGTATTATGGAGATGCTGCCTGATCCGGGATTGTTGATTAGGGGAATCAACATCGCTCCCGGAAAACCAACTCTTATCGCTGCCTGCCATCAGGAGCGAAAACTGGTTTTCGGACTACCGGGACACCCGTTATCCTGTTTGACCACTGCTTTTACCGTCCTCCTGCCTCTCGTGATGAGTCTTGTGGGGGCACCGAAAAAATTAGGCAACGTGATTAACCTGCCTCTTGCTGAGGACTTACATGGAAAAACCGGTGTAGAGGAATTTATCCCGGCCGCTCTTCAAAATGGGATGATCTATCCCTTACAAGCGAAATCCGGTTATATTGCCGTTTTACAGAAAGCAGACGGCTTTATTCATTTGCCGGAAAATCGAGAAACGCTCCGACGAGGGGAGGGGGTTGAAGTATGGCTATGGTAAAGGAATATCAAGAACACTGTGCCCTTAAAGAGGCAATCACTCTTCTCCTCTCGTCCTTTAGCCAATTAAATCCGGTTAAAATACCCGTTCAGGAGGCGTTGGGCTATTCGATTGCAGAGGATATTCTGTCCAATAGGAATGTGCCGCACTATACAGCTTCCGCTGTCGACGGCTATGCCATTACTTCTGATAAAACGGTCAACGCAACGCCCGCGACTCCGCGAATTTTATGTGCCGAGGAATATATTTGGGTCAACACGGGTTCTGCCGTTCCCGGCAGTGCCGATACAGTGGTTATGGTTGAGGATACATCTCTTGACGGCGCACAGCTGACCGTCCGTAAAGCGCTTACCCCGGGTACCAATGTGCGCGCTGTCGGGGAGGATGTCATGGTGGGGCAACTTCTTGCGCACAAGGGGGAGACGTTAACGCCCTCCCTGCTTCCATTGCTCTTGTGCTCCGGGATTGAGTCTGTTCCTGTTTTTAAAAAGCCTGCGATTGTCTTCATTCCTACGGGGGATGAAATAGTGTCCGCTGAAAATTGGTTCTCCGGTGTCGCTCCGAAGGCAGGAACTGTTTTAGAGAGCAATTCTGCCCTGATAAAAGCGACTCTGGCGCAATGGGGTTTTGAGCTTGCAGTGCACCCGATTGTCCCCGATGACCCCGTTCGGTTGACGGAGGCCATTTCTGCAGCTGCGGATCATTACGATGTTGTTCTTGTCGGGGCCGGATCGGCAAAAGGCAAACGTGACCATACAGCATCTGTTTTTGCCGAACTTGGGAGTTTGCTGTTTCGGTGGGTGTTATCCAAACCGGGGCGCCCTGCAATGGCCGCTTCCATTAAAGACAAACCGGTGCTCTGTTTGCCTGGTTTTTCTATGTCAACGGCTGTCGTTCTTTGGAGTCTGCTGTATCCGCTTCTTCAAAAAATATCAGGAAAAAATGTGCCTCTATACCCCGATTCGATAGCAGAAGCGGTAAGTGCGAAGGGCGTTCTAAATGCAGGTCTTTTGTTGCCTCACTCTTCTCCCGCCGGTATTGAAGAGTGGCTTCGCGTTCAGGTCGCTCAAGTGGATCAAGAACGGTACTGTTGGTCGCTTGCTTCCGGTGCCAGTGTTTTATGGGCTCTTGCGAGAGCTGACGGCATTGTTTTATTGCCGGCAAAAGCTCTTGAGTGTGATAAAGGAACTAAAGTGAACGTCTGGATGACAAAGAACGTGGATCTTGAACGTCGTATTCTTTTTCAGGGTTCGGATGATCCTGCAATACAACTGCTCATCTCCTACATGCAACAATTGGGTTGTGACATGGTCATTCGCTCTGTGGGGAGCATGGGTGGATTGTCCGCACTGAGCCGAAATGAGGGGCACGTAGCGGCTATTCACCTATTAGACCCGGAAAGTGGCGAGTACAACGATTCGTACATCCGCAGTTTTTCCGGAAAACAGCAGTGGAACAGAAAGCTTGTATTTCTAAGACAGCAGGGATTTTTACTTGCCCCCGGAAATCCAAAGAAAATCCACTCGTTGGAGGATATTATTACAACGGGATCCGTCTTCGTGAATCGACAGCCCGGAGCGGGAACCCGTGTTCTTTTTGACTATATGTTGAAACAAGCTAAACGGGCCCCTTCCGAGATTACGGGTTATTCTTTTCAATGCATAACGCATCTTGAGGCCGCTAACCGTGTGGCAACAGGGCTTGCAGATGTTGCCCTTGGGGTGAAATCTGCGGCAGATGCGATGGGCTTGGACTTTATCCCTCTCGCAGAAGAACCGTACGAGCTCGTTATTCCCGAACAATACGTTTCACACCCCGGCGTGTTAGCACTGCTTGAAAGCCTCCAAAATGATAACTGGAGAAAGAAAGTGGAGCAAATGGGTGGGTATCGATGGACGAATTAAAAGATACTCAGGGACGTCGATTGAACTATGTGCGCATATCAGTGACAGACCGCTGTAACTACAGATGCACCTACTGTATGCCCGCAGAGGGGGTTGTCTGGCAGGATCACGCGCATATTATGAGCTTTGAAGAGATATTAGACTTGTGCCGCACACTTGTATCTTTAAACGTTCGAAAAATTCGCTTTACCGGCGGAGAACCCTTAGTGCGGCGGGGGATGGTTGACTTTCTTTTAAAAGTAAGGGAACAGTTTCCGCAGTTGAAAATTGCTCTGACAACCAATGCCTCTCTTCTCGAAGAGTTTTCGGATAAACTGAAAGAAGTGGGATTGTCCGCGTTAAATATCAGTCTTGACACACTGAATCCGGTGAAATTTAAAAATATCACCCGCACCGGAGATATTGAAGCCGTATTCCGAGGCATTAGGGCTGCTCGCAACGCCGGTATCACGGGCATTAAACTGAATACGGTTTTGATCAGAGGGTTTAATGAGGAGGAAATTGAGGGTATCTTACAGTTTGCAAAAAAAACTGAAGTGCTTCTGCGCTTGATAGAGTTTATGCCGCTTGGCGATGATGTATGGACATCTGAAAAATTTATCAGTTCAAGCGCGATCTTGGACATGCTCTCTACGTTTGGGCGGTGGGATCCCGATTTATCGCAAGCAACGGAGCTGGATGGCCCTGCTGCGTATTATCGAAATGCGGAAACCGGGTTACGGATTGGGATCATATCTGCCGTATCCAAACATTTTTGTGCTAACTGCAATCGATTGCGCATCTCTGCATCCGGAAAACTGAGGACGTGCCTCTTTAGCGGTACGGAGTACCCGTTATTGCCTTATCTCAGAAGCGGAGATTTGCAGCAGGTAAGGAGTTGTATCTTGCAGGCCGTTCATGAAAAACCAAAGTGCTGGCAGGATATCAGAGACGGGTCGTTACAAATGTCCCGGATAGGAGGTTAGAGCGATGTCAAATTGGACGCATTTTGATAAAAAGGGAAAAGCCTGTATGGTCAATGTCGGTGAAAAAGCGCCCACACACAGGAGAGCATTGGCAGAGGGTTGGGTGCGGCTTACTCCCATTATCTGTGAAGTGCTGGAAAATGGAGAAATAAAGAAGGGAAACCCCCTTCCCATCTCTGAATTAGCAGGTATCATGGGCGCGAAATGGACTCCGCAATTGATACCGCTTTGCCATCAAATTACCTTGGATAGTGTTTCGGTTCAGTGTGAGTACATTAGCGACAAACAAGCCGTTCGAATTATTTGTGAGGCGTTTGCGCATGGAGTTACCGGAGTTGAAATGGAGGCGCTTACAGGAGTGAGTGTTGCGGCTCTTGTCCTTTATGACATGTGCAAAGGAATTGATAAAGGAATGGTGTTGACGGGAATCCGCCTTCTTGAAAAATCAGGGGGTAAAAGCGGAGAATGGTGTAGCGGAGAGGAGAAATCATGCGAGTTATTCGGTTAAACAATGCAAACGAGGGGGATACCAAACGTTGTTATCTCCATGCCAATTCTGACGGAAACAGCTGCGTGAACGGTATTTTGCAGCCTATCCGTTTAGAGACACCGGGGGCCGCGACTGCGTATGACCCTGAATGTCTTTCTTTAGTCGTGGCTCCGGTAAAAAAAATCGTTGCCGGAGATTTTATCGCTTTTAACGACGGAGAATGCGTGTTGCAAAATGAGAGGGATACAGATCCGTTTCTCAAGGTGATCGCTCCTGGATTTGTTGAGCTATCTGCACGATGCAGCATTTGGAAACCCATTACCGCCGGTATTTTGACGGTGAGCGATAAGGGGAGCCGCGGAGAGCGCAACGATACATCGGGTCCCGCTCTTGCCGAACTTTTAACCGCACATGGGGGAATTATAAAAGAAACCCAAATAGTAGCGGATGATCAGAATGAAATAGCAACGATTTTGCAGCATTGGACAGACGATATAAAACTGGATCTCATTTTGACTACGGGAGGAACGGGGCTTTCAAAACGCGATGTCACTCCTGAGGCCTTAAAACAAGTAGCAGATCGAGAAATTCCAGGAATGGGTGAGATGATGAGGCTGCGCGGTCTTTCTTCAACGCCTCGTGCATTTCTAACACGCGGATTGGGTATAACAAGGGGAGACAGCCTTATCATTGCTTTCCCCGGGAGTGAACGAGGAGCCAGGGAAAGTTTTGAGGCGATCCTTCCCGGCTTGCGCCACGCTGTAGGTATATTAAAAGGATGGGAAACAGAATGCGGCGGGCATTCCCATCATTAGCTGCCAGAGGTGCCTAAAATGAATAATAGCTCTGATAAAAAAGTAAGCAAGTGTGTGATTATAACGGGCATGTCCGGAGGCGGCAAATCCTCTGTCCTTGATATTCTTGAAGACCAGGGACTTTATTCCGTTGACAACCTTCCTCCCTCTCTTTTGCCTGAATTGTTGCAAGTACTGCAACGGCATACTTCTGCAGTAAAAAACGGAGTGGCCGCAGTAGTGGATATTCGAGGAGAGGAATTGCTTCGAGAACTGGAGACTGTCATCAGTACCTTGGATAAAACGATGGTCGATGTCCAGCTTCTCTTTTTAGATGCATCCGACACCGTTTTGTTGCGTCGTTTTGATACGACAAGGCGCATACACCCCCTTGGCGGTGATCTTTCAACACTTGAGGGCATTTCAAAAGAGAGAAAAATATTAGAAAGTGTTCGTCGGGAAGCCGATATCATTTTGGATTCAACGGATCTGACGGTGAATGAGCTCAGAGCTTCTGTTTTAAGAAAACTGAAACTCTCTCCAAAGGCGCTCACTGTTTTTATCAGTTCTTTTGGGTTTAAATACGGCATTCCCATGGATTGCGACTATCTTTTTGATGTTCGATTTTTACCCAATCCGAACTATATTCCTGAGCTTCACGCTCTCTCGGGCTGCGATCTCCCCGTTCAAGAATATTTGGATGCTTTAAAGGAGACCTCGGCCTTTCTTAATCAGACTAAGGCTCTTTTTGATGTCATTCTGCCGCTGTACTACAACACAGGAAAACAGCAGATCCACATTGCCATCGGCTGTACCGGAGGAAGACATCGCTCTGTAGCCTTAACGGAAAAACTGGGAAAAATGTTTGCAAACAGCGAGAAAAACATCGTTATAAGCCATCGCGATAGGCTCAAGGAGCATTTAAATTAATGAACTGGTTTATAGGGGTGTTTATCGGTTTTTTAGCCGGTTGTCTGCTGACTTTTATTTATCTCAGCAATAAACGAACATCTGCGCCTCTTAGAAATACACATCACTCAAAGGTGATGGAAAATGCGGTTAATATGCGCCTTGCTCAGGGGCCTCAACTTGCAACTATTGGAGGCGGCACAGGGCTATCCACATTGCTCGTTGGTCTTAAAGGGTTTACCCGAAATATTACTGCCGTTGTGGCTGTCACCGATGAGGGGGGGAGCTCCGGTCGGTTGCGTCAAGAGTGGGGAGTGCTTCCCCCGGGAGATGTACGAAACTGTATCGTGGCACTGGCCGAAAACGACAACTCTCTGAATCGGATTTTGAACTTTCGCTTTGACCGAGGGGAATTAAAAGGGCATAATCTCGGTAATCTCATTTTGCTTGCCGTCTCGGAACTGGTCGGAGATTTTCAGCGTGCGGTCGAGGAACTAAATCGTTTATTGGCGATAAGAGGGCGTGTTCTCCCTGTCACCAATCAAACCGTTGTTCTCCATGGCGAGACAGTGGATAACAAGCTGTTACGAGGAGAGCTTGATATCTCGGATCACGGAAGCCAACTGAGGAAAATATGGCTGGAACCCAAATCGGCACAAGCTTTGCCTGAAGTGTTGGAGGCCATTTATAATGCTGATTTGGTTGTGCTCGGTCCCGGCAGTTTGTTTACCAGTATCTTACCCAATTTATTGATAGAGCAGGTCGCAGAAGCGGTAAAAGCAAGCGCAGCACCTAAAGTATATATAGCAAATTTAATGACTCAACCCAAGGAAACGGAAGGGATGAATATCGTCGCCCATATTGATTGGATTGCAAGTGTTCTCGGAAAAATGCC
>JAGPAO010000113.1 GCA_018063805.1 Synergistaceae bacterium
CGGTGATTACGAAAATTCACGCTGCTGCGAAAAAAGGCGAAGGATGAGGGCATGAATGCATGTACTTCCACACCCGCATTGCGCAAACGCTTCGCATAAGCGCGCCCTAATTTCCAGCTGCCGACGTCGTCAAACATCAGCCGAACGGTCACCCCCGCAGCCACTCGTTCACAGAGGATATCCGCCAATTCTTGTCCCAGGGCATCGTTTTGAATGATGAAGTATTCCAAATGGATGTAGTGGGTTGCTTTTTTCAGAGCATCCCAGAGGCGGGGAAATTTTTGTTCTCCGTTAATCAAGAGTTCCACCTCGTTGAATTGAACCAGGGGGGCGTTGTTGCTTCTGTAAAGGAGCGTCGCTAATTTTTCATCGAAGCGCCTGTTTTCTCCGCACGGTTCTCCTGATAAGCACAGAGAGGTGTTTTTTGCGCGAAATTTCTTTTTGTTGGCGAGTCTGCGCATATCGGGTCCCAGAACGATATAGAGGATAAGCCCCAACCCCGGAAGCAATAAGAGCGTGAGCAACCAGAGGATGGTTCGATCCGGGTTCTGCCCCTCCATCAGGATGAGGAAGGCAATAAGGAGAACATAGATAGTGATAATGTGGGGGGTATAGCGTTTGAAAAAGGCAAGAATCTCCTTTAAAAAGGCGGCGGTATCGGGAGAAAATGAAATCCCTCCGTCACGCAGCCATAAAAGAGGGAACGTTCCGCTGCTATAAGATTCCAGCAGAAATCCGACTGAGAAAGCAGTCAGTGAAAAAAGAAGAATCGTTTTATAATTAATTTTCATCATTGTTCCCCGCATTTCCGGAAATAAAAATATTCCTATTTGGATAAAGATGAGCACAGAGCTGTATTATAACAGTGTACAATATAATACGCAGATGATTGTGCAATTGTGCGCGTTGTTTATAAAACAGCATAATCTGCTAAAATACACGTTTAGTGCGAGCTCGATTCCGTATTTGGGTGTTTAGAACGGTGAGGTGTGCCATGCCTCAGATTTATAACTGCAAGGAGGGGTAACATGAAGCTACCGACGTTTATGGGCGGAGCACATCCGCCGGCACACAAGGAACTAACTTCCGAGTGCCCCATTGAGGCGTATGAACCCAAGGGGTTAATGGTTTTTCCTATGTCACAGCATATTGGAGCACCTTGTTCTCCCACGGTGAAAAAAGGGGATCGCGTTCTTGTCGGGCAAAAAATAGGGGATACAGATGCTTTCGTCGCTGCTCCCATTCTTTCCAGCGTCTCGGGGACCGTCGTGGAAGTGGGGTTGCGCCAGACCATTCCGGGAAGTTTGGATACCTGTGTGGTGGTGGAAAATGATGGACTACACGAGCGGGATACCTCTTTAACGCCACGTCCTGATTATGAAAAACTGGAACCAAAAGAAATCCTCCGTATCATCAGAGAGGCGGGTATCGTGGGGCTGGGTGGGGCGTGTTTTCCCACTGCGGTGAAGCTATCCCCTCCGCCCGATCGAAATATCCGCTGGCTGATCGTCAATGGAGCCGAGTGTGAGCCGTATCTGAACTGTGATAATCGCCTGATGAGGGAGGGGCCCGCTGATATTGTCCGCGGCTTGCGTATCTGCAAACAGCTTTTTCCGAACGCCGAGGGCGTTATTGCCATAGAAGACAATAAACCGGAGGCTTTTGCGGAGATGACGGCAGCGATCGCTCCATACGCAGACGAGAAAATCCGTGTTTCTGCGATGGAGGTCAAATACCCGCAGGGTGCCGAGAAAATGCTCATTTACACGGTGACGGGGCAGGAAATCCCCGTGGGGGCTCTTCCTGCTGACGTGGGGTGTATTATTCTCAATGTCCGCACGATCCACGCTATTGAGCAGGCCATTGTAGAGGGACTTCCTCTTACGGATAGAATCATCTCCGTTACGGGGGATGCCATTACAACGCCGAAAAACCTTCTTGCCCCCCTCGGAACGTCTATTCGGGAGCTGGTGGATTTTGCGGGTGGTTTTAAGGAACAACCGGCGAAAGTGCTCGCGGGCGGCCCGATGATGGGGACGTCCATGCGCTCGCTCGATGTGCCCGTTGTTAAGGGGACGTCCGGGATTCTGGCTCTTACCGCGAAATCCACTCTTTATGAAGCGGAATCCTCCTGTTTGCGCTGCGGGCGTTGTGTGGATGCGTGCCCCATGGGATTGCAGCCCGCAACCTTAGACCACATGGTTCGTAAACGGGAGTATGCACTTTTTGAAGAAACAGGGGGCATGAACTGCATTGAATGCGGCAGTTGCACCTACATGTGTCCCTCTCGCCGCTTTCTGACTCAGACCTGCCGAGAAGGCAAGGCCGCTGTGTTGGCGGAGCGCCGCAAGAAAGGAGCCAAATAACCGTGGATCGTCATCTTATTGTTGCCAGTTCCCCGCACGTACGGGCGGAGCTCAATGTTCGCAAGATCATGGGGTGGGTTATCCTCGCACTGCTCCCCGCCGGTATTGCCGGTGTTGCTTTTTTCGGGGTGCGCGCTTTAGTGGTAATGGCTGTATGTGTTGCCGCCTGTGTGATCGCGGAAGTTTTGTGGCAGACATTGGCGAAACAACCCATTACATCGTCCGATCTTTCTGCTGCCCTGACAGGGCTTCTCCTTGCCTACAATCTTCCCCCGACGATTCCTTTGTGGATGGCGATTGCGGGCAGTTTTTTTGCCATTATCATCGTGAAGCAGTTTTTTGGAGGATTGGGGCAGAATATCGCCAATCCTGCCCTCGCAGGCCGAGCGATGATGCTGATCTGCTGGCCCGTTGCCATGACCACTTGGACTCTGGACGGTGTCACCGGAGCCACGCCCCTT
Source organism: Synergistaceae bacterium (assembly GCA_018063805.1). Taxonomy (GTDB): domain Bacteria; phylum Synergistota; class Synergistia; order Synergistales; family Synergistaceae; genus JAGPAO01. The sequence goes on from JAGPAO010000113.1 coordinate 2,828, forward strand.
GCGATCATCAAGGGCGTTGCAGCGGGAAACCTTCCCTCTCTTGCTGATATGTTTATCGGAAGAATAGGGGGGTGCATTGGGGAAACATCGGCGGTGGCGCTTCTCATCGGCGGCGGACTGCTGATCGCAAAGGGCATTATTTCCTGGCGGATCCCTCTATTTTATATTGGCACCGTGGCCATTCTCTCTGTGTTGTTGGGGCGCAGTGCCGGGCCTTTGTATGAGGTGTTGGGCGGGGGATTGCTGCTGGGCGCTTTTTTCATGGCGACCGATTACGCCACATCTCCGATTACGGCGCGAGGGCACGCTATCTTTGCCGTCGGCTGCGGTGTGATCACCACGTTGATTCGAGCCTTTGGAGCCTATCCGGAGGGGGTTTCTTATTCCATCTTGATTATGAATATGGCAGTTCCCATGATTGACCGTTACACGAAGCCCAAAATTTTGGGGAGGGCGAAGAATAATGGGTAAAATTATTCGTCTCGGATTGATTTTATTGGCTCTCACTGCTATTACGGGCCTTCTCTTGGGTGTTGTTTACGGAATCACGAAGGAACCCATCCGTAAAACGCAGGAGCGGCAAAAAATGGAGGCCTTAGCGGCGACACTGCCCGGTGCTCAAAATTTTAAAACACTTCCCGTTTCAGGGGGGAGCGGGGTGATCCTTGAGATCAATGAAGGATCTGCTGACGGCTCTGTTCTCGGATATAACTTTACGGTTGCTCCCAAGGGATACGCCGGATTGATTGAGCTCGTGGTCGGAATCAGCACGGATGGGACCATTCAGGGAATCCAGATCTTGAAGCACGCAGAAACTCCGGGACTCGGAGCTAAAGCGGCCGAACCTGCTTTCTCCGGGCAATTTAAGGGAAAGAAGGCCGACAAATTGGAGGTTGTAAAGGTTCCGCCATCCGCTCCGGGACAAATACAGGCGATATCGGGAGCGACGATTACTTCCGCTGCGGTCACATCCGGTGTTAATGAAGCGTTGTCCTACTTTAAAGCTCATTTGTCAGGAGGTCAAACCCAATGAACCCGCTTAAACTAATAAAGAATGGGATTTTTGATGAAAACCCTATTTTGGTTCAGTGCATCGGTCTGTGTCCCACTTTGGCCGTATCCACCAGTGCCATAAATGGGGTGGGGATGGGGATTGCTGCCACGGCCGTACTCTTGGGGTCTAACATCGCTATTTCCGCTATTCGGAAGCTGATTCCCGATGAAATCCGCATTCCGGCTTTCATCGTTGTCATTGCAGGTTTTGTCACCGTTGTGCAGCTTTTGATTGCGGGGTTCGCGCCGGAGCTCGATAAATCGCTCGGAATTTTTATCCCTCTTATCGTGGTGAACTGTATCATTCTGGCACGAGCAGAGGCTTTTGCCTTTAAAAACGGGGTCATCGCCTCCGCTTTCGATGGGATTGGAATGGGGCTTGGGTTTACCATCGCGCTTACGCTGCTCGGTGCCGTGCGCGAGTTTCTCGGAAACGGAACGATCTTTAACGTTGTTTTAACGCCGCAGGGATTCCAACCCGCACTGCTCGTGATTCTTGCGCCGGGTGGGTTTATCGCTCTTGGTATCTTCATGGCGCTCTTTCGTCTGTACCAGGCTCGCGGCCGGGCAAAAAATGCCGCTGCCGGTGGGGTTGATGCCGATCATTTTGTTTATGCGGATGGTTGCGCCGGTTGTTCTCTGAGCGGCAGATGTCCCGGAGCGGGCTTTGGCGCTCCGACTTGCAGTGACAAGGAGGTTAAACGGGCATGAATCTCCTGACGCTTTTTATCGGTGCTATTTTTGTCAATAACATCCTGTTGGCGCGTTTTCTGGGTTGCTGCCCCTTCTTGGGGGTCTCCACAAAAAGTGAGACGGCCAAGGGCATGGGAATCGCGGTTATTTTTGTTATTTTCATGGCCTCCATTATGACGTGGATGGCGTATGAGTATGTGCTGATCCCGTTGCAGCTGGAGTATTTGTACACGTTGTCGTTTATTCTAATCATCGCGGCGCTGGTTCAGTTCGTTGAGCTGGTGTTAAAAAAGGTCAATCCGATTCTCTATAAATCTCTTGGGATTTTCCTTCCCCTGATAACGACAAACTGTGCCGTGCTTGGCGTTGCCGTCATTAACATGAATGAGCGCTATTCTTTGATCCAATCAATGGTGCATGCATTGGGGGCGTCCGTTGGCTTTTTGCTCGCTATATTTCTGATGGCCGGATTGCGGGAGCGCATGGAATATAACGATAAAATCCCGCACTGCCTGCGCGGATTGCCGATTGCTCTCGTTACGGCGGGGCTGATGTCCATTGCGTTCATGGGCTTCAGCGGAATCATTAAGTAGGGGGGTAAGAGGATGTCTTTAGGAAGTGGAATTGCCTATCCTGCTCTGGTCATGGGGGTTTTGGGGCTTATCTTCGGCTCTCTTCTCGCCTATGCTTCGATTCGTTTTTTTGTCCCCACGGATGAACGCGTGGGAAAAATCAGAGAAATTCTCCCCGGTGCAAATTGTGGAGGGTGCGGATTCCCCGGTTGTGACGGTTATGCGGATGCCATCGTCAATGGAGGTTGTAAAACAAACCTTTGTGCCGCCGGAGGCGCGGCTCTTGCCACAGGTATCGCGGAGATTATGGGCGTCGCGAGTGAAAAATCCGTTCCCGTTCATGCGTTCTTGAAATGCCAAGGAGCGCCTGATGTCTGCGTTCGCAATGCGGTGTATGATGGAATCACGGATTGCCGCTCCGCAGCGATTCTTCCCGGCGGCGGCCCCAGCAGCTGCCCTTTCAGCTGCATCGGGCTTGGAACCTGCGTTTCCGTGTGTGTTTTTGGTGCCATGACGATTCAAGGTGGGTTAGCCACTGTCGATCCAAAGAAGTGTGTCGGGTGCGGCACTTGTGTCGTAAACTGCCCTAAGAGCGTTTTAGCATTGGTGCCGAAGGCATCTTCCGTTCAGGTTGCCTGTAACTCCAACTGGCGGGGGCCGGATGTCAAAAAAGTCTGCGGGCTTGGGTGTATTGGGTGCGGCATGTGTTCGCGCGCCTGCCCTGTTCAGGCGATTACTGTTGCGAATAACCTGGCGGCTATCGACCCTGAAAAATGCACAAACTGCGGCCTTTGTGTCACAAAATGTCCGACAAAAAGCATTGTGAGCGGCGCGGTTTCTGATGCTATAATCTAAATGATCAGACTGCAACTACAGATCGATCAATGAAAAGGGGGATTATCCAATGAAAGAAATTAAACTTTTTATGATGCCCACCTGTCCGCACTGCAAAAAAGCGATGGAGATGATGGAAACACTCTTTAAGGCACACCCGGAATACAGGGATATCACGCTGAGGAAAATCGACGAGACAAAAGAGTCCGCTTATGCGGAACAGTTCGATTACCATTATGTTCCCACCTTTTATGTGGGCGACGAAAAGCTGCATGAAGGTGTCCCCACAGAAGAAGCGGTTGAAAACGTATTTAAGCGGGCTTATGCCGGTTAGTTTTTAAAAGAGGGGGAGGCGGAAAGCTTCCCCCTCTTGCGTAAAGAAGATGAGGTTAAAATAATGTTGAGTGTCTTTGATATTTTTAAAATAGGAATAGGCCCCTCCAGTTCGCACACCGTAGGCCCTATGAAAGCGGGGAAACTGTTTTCCGATGAGTTGCGGGCGAAGGGGCTCTTGCCGTCTATTACACGCGTTAGGGCGGATATCTACGGCTCTTTAGCCTTGACGGGCAAGGGGCACCATACGGATGTCGCC
>JAGPAO010000025.1 GCA_018063805.1 Synergistaceae bacterium
TCCGTTAAAAGTTTCCGATACTGGAAACCATAATTGCTTTAATCGTGTGCATTCGGTTTTCCGCCTGATCAAAAACTTTGGAATAGCTGGATTCAAAGATATCCTCCGTCACTTCATACCCCTTTACCGCCGGCAGGCAGTGCAGAAAAAGAAGGTTTTCATTCTGCGTCGACTCAACCAGTTCCCTGTTCACCTGATACGGAAAGAGCAACGCCTTGCGCTCTTCCATCTTGGCTTCCTCACCCATGGATGCCCAAACATCCGTGTAAATAACATCAGCCCCGCGAACCGCCTCTTTGGGATCCTCTATAAATTCTATCGTCCCACCGGTTCGATCATCGGCGATCATCTTCCGGCATTCTTCAACCAGCAAAGGATCGGGGAAAAGCGATTTGGGTGCAGCGACCACATAGTGAAGCCCCATTTTCGCAGCACCTATCATTAACGAATTAGCCACATTATTACGCCCGTCTCCGGCAAAAACAAAGCGAACTCCTTGTAAGCGCCCCACTTGTTCTTCCACGGTCAAAAGATCCGCGAGAACTTGAGTGGGGTGGTAATCATCCGTCAAACCGTTCCAGACGGGAACTCCTGCGTAGTAAGCCAAAGCCTCAACCTTTGCCTGGCTAAAACCGCGAAACTGAATCCCCTCAAACATCCTGCCAAGGACCCGAGCCGTATCCTGAATATCTTCTTTATGACCAAGCTGAAGATCATTGCTGCTCAAGTATTCAGGATGAGCCCCCTCTTCAACGCAAGCAACGGTAAAAGCACAACGCGTACGCGTAGAGGGCTTCTCAAAAATAAGGGCGACTTTCTTCTGCGCAAGTAAAGAGCCCTTTACCCCCATCCGCTTCTTCCTCTTTAAATCTGCCGATAAACGCAGTAAATATTGTATCTCCAAAGGTGTATGGTGCTTTAACGTTAAGAGGCTCCGGTTCTTTAGATTGATATTCCTCATCCTGTTCCCCCCCGAATAATAAAAACCATCGTTCAATATCAAACCCGAAAATGCACTTTCGCGCATTATGAATTCGAGTTCAAATTATATCGGGAATTACACCTTTGTCAACTGTTACAGAGCAACTGCTTCACGAAGCAACGGCATCGACATGCAACGAGGACCGCCTCGTCCGCGCCCCAAATCAGCACCTATTATTTCCAACACGCGAATTCCGTTATCGGAAAGAACGTGATTGGAATGAGTGTTACAGTTGTACGTCACCACAACACCGGGGGCGACAGCCAGTGTATTGGCTCCGTCATGCCACTGTTCGCGGGCGGCAAGAACGGGATCGCTCCCCCCCGTTTCGATAAATCGGATGTGGTCCAGATGAAGATTTTTTTTGAGTGCCGTTTTTAAATCCCGACTCTCCACCAGGGAACACAGAGCACCGTCCTCCCCATAGTTCAGCTCCCATACCTGCATTTTTTCGCACACCGGGGAATAGATGGCAAACGCATCCCGATCCACCATGGTCAGCACCGTATCTAAATGCATGCAGAACCGTTCTTTTGGAATTTTGACCGCTAAAATAGTCTTGATTCCCGCTTTTTTTGCCAATCGCTCCCCTATGATCTGCACGGCAGCGGCGGAAGTCCTTTCACTAATGCCGATGGCAATGCAATCGGCGGATAAAACAAGAACATCCCCCCCCTCAACGGTATATGGAGGAACATCCCGGACATCTGTGCCGTAACAGAGGTTCACTCCATCAAAACAGGGGTGATGCTTAAAAATATACCTCCCATAAAGGGGCTCTCTTTGGCGAATGGTAAAATTCATCACGCTGAGAAGGGCACACGAGTTTACAAAAAAATACGGATCTCTCTGAAAATAAAGATTAGGGAGAGGGTGAATCAAAAACTGCTGATCGCAAAGACTGGAAAAAACTAAACTCTTAACCATTCCTTGTTGCGCATGAAACTCTCCTTTCGTCATCCCCGCCGTTAAAACTTCAGCAAGATCCAATGCCTCTATCTCCATTAAGGAGGCCTTTAAAGCAGAGGCAAGAGCAGCGTCAAGGGGTTCAAGAGCTATCGCTTCATCCAACAAAGAAGATCGTACGTCTTTATTTTGGAGTATATGGGCAAGACAATCTGCAAAATAAACCACCTCCGCACCATTTTGCTTTAACAGTGCGGCAAAGGCATCGTGCTCCGCCTGTGCGTTTTCCGGCCAGAGAATATCGTCAAATAAAAGATTCGATCGATTCTCCGGGGTAAGACGGGCAATTTCTCCTCCGGGGCGATGAAGCAGGACTTTTTTCAGTTGTCCCGTTTCTGAACCAACAGTACAGCACTTCTCTTGCATCACGACAATCCCTCCATTCAAAAATAAGCCGATACCATCACGTACGGCAGAGAAAACCAACCAATAAATATAGTTTATTTTACACGCATTGAAAGAATAATAAAATCAACCTGACCATTTTATAAAAAATATCGTCCCAAACAACAGGGTGAAAACAAACACACACTTGAGTTTCCTGCTTGGAGCCGCATCCGGAAAACCGGTTATAAAAAAACAGAGGAGAGGTTTTTCGTTTTCCGAAAACCCCTCCCCTGTTTAAGATTTCAGTCCCATTCGTGTTGCGTTATTTTAGATAACTCTTTTGATCGTACGGTTTCCCCTCGTTGTATTCCTTCAGAACACGAACGACTTTTCCGCTTAAGAGCAGCAGTGCGATTAAGTTGGGTATAACCATGATTCCGTTAAATAAATCCGCAAGCTCCCATACCAATTCAATTTTGAGAACGCTGCCGGCAAAGACGAAAGCCATGACTAACAGCTGGAAGGGGACGAGCGTGTGCGCTCCAAACAAATAACGAACGTTGCTTTCCGCAAAATAATACCACCCGATGATCGTGGAAAAAGCGAAAAAAAGCAGACAGATGGCAATGAAGGTGTGCCCGAAATTACCCAACAGGCTTTGTGAAAACGCGGCTTGAACGAGCGAGATTCCCTTTAATGTCGCTTCTCCGTTTTTAAAAACGATGACATTCGAAGACAACACGGCAAACACCGTGATGTTCAGGATGATAAACGTGTCGATAAAAACAGAGACGATGCCGAGCATCCCCTGTTCTACGGGGTGGTTTACCTTGGCAACGGCGTGCGCATGAGGGGTCGATCCCATCCCCGCTTCGTTCGAGAACAACCCTCGGGCAATCCCAAAGCGGGCGGCTTTTGCGACAGAAATCCCCAACACACCTCCCCATGCAGCTTGAGGATTAAACGCGCTTTTAAAGATAAGCGAAAATACTCCTGGCATAAGGGTGATATTTTTAGCGATAATGATGCCGCCAACGATAATATACATAATCGCCATGATGGGAACGAGTTTTTCCGTTACGGATGCAATACGTTTGATCCCCCCCATAAAAATGAGCCCCGCTACAACGGCAAGAACACCACCCACTATTTTGGTATCAATACCGAATGCTCCGTTAAAAGCATCACTGATGGAGTTGGCTTGAACCATGTTTCCCATAAAGCCTAAAGCCAAAATAATACTGACAGAGAAGAACGCCGCCATTTTTTTGCCATAGGGGTGTTTCCAAGCCCTCTGGAAATATAATAGGCCGGCCCCCCCACCGTTTGACCGTGGGCATCCGTCGTCTTATAAATCTGCGCAAGACACGCCTCAGCAAAAATAGTAGCCATGCCAAAAAAAGCCGCAAGCCACATCCAGAAAATAGCTCCGGGGCCGCCCGCAACAAGAGCCGTCATTGCTCCGACAAGGTTTCCCGTACCGACTTGGGCGGCAATAGCCGTCGTCAAGGCCTGGAAAGAACTCATCCCATCCTTGCCTGCGGCTGCTCCAAACAGGGAAAAATCGCCAAAAAGACGTTTAAACCCTGCGCCGAATTTCGATATCTGGACGCCTTTTAAAATGATGGTGAAGTAAAGCCCGGTGAGACAGAGTAAAGAAATCAAACAATAAGGTCCCCAAAGAAAAGTGTTCGCGCTGCTGACCAACTTTAAAAGTTGATCCAGAAAAGTTAAATTTGACGTTGCGTCCATAGATAGACTCTCCCTTCGTTACATTCCAAATACTCGCCCATATGCACACGCCTCGCGATTTGCTCCCCCCTTTTGACCGAGGCTTAAACTGCGGTGCATTTTAAATGCACCCTTTAAATTGTAGTGATTTGTTATTACATTACCCATCACTCCGCAAGTATAGTGACTCCATGAATAAAAGGCAAGGCGGAACGCAATCGACAAAAAGCGGCAAAAAGCGGCAAAAAAAATGAGAATGACCTCGCCGTAACTAAGGTCATTCTCATTTTCAGTCATTAAAAACAAACCGATGGGGCTTAGGCTTCCGGCATTCCTTCGAACGCTTCCCGAGCCATCTCCAAGAGCCCGACAACGTTATCGTCATCCATCGCATCGAAATATTCCATCAAGAGAGCCGCCCAATAAAACCATCGTCTTAGACATTACAATGTTCTCCTCCGAAAAGCGCAATATACGTATGCTCCAGATGCCGTCTCATGGCCTCTTGAGCGGCAAAAGAGTCTCTCTTCCTTATAGCTTCGACGATCTCTTTGTGATCCCACGGTGTTTTCTGCGGCTGAACATCCGAATTTTCACGAGCAATATAAAAACTATCCAGATAAAATATGTAGAGATTAGACCTCCAGAATATATATCGGCACCACCTCTCAAGGTATGCGTTTCTGGCCATTCTAGCTATTCCAAGATGAAGAGCTTCATTAATGTTTGAGTATGATTCCTTGTCTAACGAGACTGCAGCATCTTGGTCCATCGCCACAAGTCTCTCCAGCTCAGCTATTTCATCATCTTCGGCCAATTTTGCAGCATCGGCAGCCGTCATTGTCTCAACGATCATCCTGGCTCTGTAAACCTGCTCTGCATCCTGTGGTGTAGGAATAGGAACAAAGCACCCCTTCTTCGGCAGTTTCTCAAGAAAGCCTTCAGAAACAAGGCGCATCAGAGAACGGCTGACGGGAGTCCGGCTTACATTAAGCCGGGTCGAAAGTTCTTCTTCAAGCAAAAACTCTCCGGGGCGTATCTCTCCGTGCAATATACTTCTTATTATAGAGCGATAAACTTTTTCTTCTGTATTCTCTCGCCGCAGCGATATCCCAGGTCCCATTCAAAAACACCTCGTAACAATACAATTATAGGCGCCTATGGTATCCGAAAGGATTCCCTCTAGGCGCCAAACTTTACTACTGTTAAGGATATCACATGCACTAATTCTAGTCACTCATTAAATCAGGTTTTTCATCTCCGTTCCATGCCCCTGCTTCTCGTCTGAACCTGATATTGCGCTTAGCCAACTCCTCTGTATAAACATCAAAAGGGATGCTGGTCGGATTTACAAGGCCACTTACAGCAAAGCTGCGATCTAAAATCATCCCGGCGGCTATAGAGGCGGAAAAACCGACGGTCCGCTGCATCGCGGTCAATCCGCTCTCCGTATCTCTCCGATCTATTATCTCATACACAACTCGGACAGTTTTTCCATCTTTAAAGCCCCTTACATCAGAGCGTATAATGGCCAGGTCTCTTTCATCGTGTCCATATCGAAATTGTTCCTGCTCTCCCAGAAGAGCTGCGCAAAAAGCAGCGGGGCGAACACCGCCCAAAGAGCCAATCGGCTTATCCGATAAAAAACCGCACTTGGCCATGCGGTGCCAAAAACTGGCGTGCCCCGGCCAGCGGCATATATACCGTCCCATAGAGCTTACACTGTTTTCTATACCGAAAAAAGAAGCATAGGAAATACTGTCGCCATTAGCAAAACACTCCAGAGGTTCGCTAAAATCAGGCACTTGCAACAGATGCATATTCTCAGGAGCGAACATTTCGTCGGCCTCTATATCACAGGCAACCCCCTCTTTAAGCACTCTTGCAGGCCTAAGATAGGAACGAATAACACCTTCAATTGACCATGTGAATTTATACCTAATCGGATTATTTGCCGCAGATAATTCCGGAAAACCGGCCCCATAGGAGTGAAAAACCTTTACTTCATCCAGCTCCTCCACCGCTCTTTTGCCCAAAATAAGATCCATTCCGGGGTCCATCCCCATCTCTGGAAGCACGGTTATCTTCTTTGCCTTCGCATCTTGATCCAAAAGATATAAATCGTCCTGCTCCTTCTGTTTTTTTACCTTATCCGTCTCACCCGGATTTTGCAGGTACATCGTCGAAACATGGCTAACGCCGACTTCAACCGAAGCTTTAGCTAGGGTCAGAGCAAACGTCCCGGGCATAAGTTCAATCACAACATCGGATTTTTCCATGGTTTTTTTTACTGTTTTAAGATCGGATATATCCGCTTTTACAGCTTCTATCCTGGGATCACCTATCTTTTTCGGCAGATCGGCGATTTCATCTCTTGCATCCATGACGATCACTTTTGAAACTGATGTGTTTTTCAACAAATCAGCCAGTACAGCCTCTCCTTGCATACCATAACCTAACTGCAACACCGTGTAACCCATATCAAACAAACCCCTTCCCTGCTATTGTATTATTACGCTATAGATATCTCCTGATCGGTCATCTCTATACCCAATTTCTCCAATTCATCGAGAACAGAGGAATAGATCTCTTCCTGAACAGGTATATGAAGCCCGGGGGAAGTAATTCTTCCCGAAAGAATCATATCCGAAGCAACAGCCGGAGGAAGCCCTGTAGTGCGGGCTATGGCCGAATCACCGCCGGGGATACCGTAATCCACCAGCATCATGCTGGATTTGATTTTATCTCCGCTTTTTTCGTCAACCAAGATAAATTCATCCAGTAAAACAACTATGTCGCGCTCACTCTCTTTGAAGATCAATTTTTCGCCAAAGAGAACACCCATCACGTCCATCGCCGTGCCGCTTGACAGAGGTATCGGTCTGTCGGAGAAGAAGCCTATCCAATCTAGCCGGAGATAAATCGCGCTGTTAGTCCTGAGATTGAGCCGGGATAAAAATTCTTCGCGGGCTCTATTTTTTTCCACTCCCAATACACGGGCGACGAAGCCCAAAAAAGTAAGACCTTCAAAGCTCACGGCATCTGCAGAAATAAGGCCCAGCCGATTCATGGCAGATATCGTTTCACACCAGCCCGGATACCTTAATGTGCCTCTATATATAGTAGTTGCATCCGGTATCCCATAAAAATTTCTGTAGGGTAGTGAATCGGCGTTTGCGTACACCTCAAAACAGCCCAGATCGCCGATATCCTCCAAGTATGCGTGCTCGAAAGTCTCCCCGTCCGGCCAGTTATGCTCCTCACCATCCAGCAAAACCCTAGCACTCCTACGGCTGGCTCCGATAAGGCTCTCCGGTGCCCATGAAAGCTTGTAACCCCAGGGATTGTTATTGGCCTCCGGGGAGGGAAGCGCGCCGCACACCGAGCGGTAGCTCTCTATCCTAAGCCCCCTTATGCCTGCGTTTTTTATCGTCTTGGCCGCTGTCATATGGTCTATGCCGGGATCCAGCCCAAGCTCCGCGATCATCACAGCGCCGGACTCTTTTATCTTTTCTGAAAGTCCACGCTGTGCGTCATCAAGATAAGCTGGGTGAACGAGATGTATTCCCCTGTCTGCACAAAGCGACATTACCGGTGCCATAAAACGAGGAGGCAGCATACACATCACCAAATCCGGGTTCTCTTGTTCCATCATCGCCCCGTAACCTTCCGACGCATTGAAAAGTCTGGTTTTGGCAGCTGGGCAGGAAGACGATATCGCATCAAGATTTTCGCCTGAAATATCGGACAAGGTTATTTCATATCCCTTTTTCAGGAGGTACGATACCGCCGGCCTTGTTACTCGCCCCGCGCCCAGTATCAAAATTTTTTTCATCTTTCCCATACTAAGCACCCTCCAAAGTATATTTACCGACATCAAAAGACATGACCGCCCACCGCATCATCGTCACAAAATCGAACACGGGTTTATTCGTAGCTCTGCAGATATCCCCCGCGAAAGGAGGCAAATCCGTACACTCAAGCAAAAACGCTTCTACCTTTGAATTTTCTTCAAGGCCCCTCATCGCGGTAGCCGACACTTCTTTTCGTATCAAGTCCAAATCAACATCCTCTTTTGGGGCAGAGAAAATCTTATTCCACTCCTCATTCTCCTCCATCCCCAGGACATGGATACCCTCCATATCCTTCACACCGACACTAAGAAAATGTTCCGTTTTAAGAGCCGCGCCCTTAGCCGTAATAACGGCTATTTCTGCGTCATTACGTAGGATGGACCTGATCCAAGGAATCTGTATCAGGCTTGATGAAAGTACCGGGACCGGCAACGCTGACGCCAGAACTCCCTGCAACAATGCGTTAAAACCGCAGCTCGTCGTCACGGCCTTAACCCCGGAATGGCACAACGCAAGTCCCTCGGCTATCATCCTATCTCTCACTGCTGGATCGGGTTCGTCTATTATCGTCCTTGTACAGGCACCACGGACCCTTCTGAACTCCACAGGAAATCCATATGTCGCAGGATTTGTGCTGTTACCATGGAGCTTCTCCAGCTGCTCAAGTCCCCTCGGCCCAAGCCCCGCTTCCCAACAAAGAACTCCCAAAAGAGGCTTCCCGAAACTCATAGTGCAACTCCTATGGCCAGGTAACCCAATGCGGCTAATCCTCCGGCAACAAGAGCGTAAGGAAGTTGTGTCCTTACGTGATCCATATGGTCGCTTCCCGCACCAAGGGACGATAAAACAGAGGTGTCGGACACGGGAGAACAGTGGTCGCCAAAGCAACCTCCGCTGACAACAGCCCCTATAGAGACAAACACAAGGGTACTAAGCTCGCCGCCGGATAAACTAAAACTCATTGGCAGCACGAAAGGTATTAAAATCGCATACGTCCCCCACGAGGTTCCTGTAAAAAACGATATCAAAGCACCTGTAATGAAAGCAATAAACGGAAGAAGCGCCGGGGTCATCCATGTGCTCGTAACATCAAGAATAAACTTCTGAGCTCCCAAGGCCTTGGATATATCATTAATGCAGTAAGCCAGAGCCAAAATGATGATCGCAGGCAAAACGCCCTTTATGCCTTTGTAAGCCGCGTCCATCATATCTTTTACTCCGGTCACATACCCGCCTATACATAACGCGATAGCTTGGTAAGCCACTGCAGCAAAGAATGCTTCCAGAATTTTAGTGCTGCCGAGGACAAAAAAAGTGCCGAGCGCTATCACAACAACAATTGCGACCGGAACAAACAGGAAAAAAAGCAGAGACGGGGTTTTACCAGCACGAAGTTCTATATCATCCATCTCTTTACCGGTTAGAGGAGTAGCGTAATCACCGTAAACTTTGCCCTCTTCAAGAGCGCGCTTCTCTGCCGCTTTCATCGGACCAAAATTAGGAATGATCTGGAAAGCGATGAGGCCGCACAGGAGAATGGCCAGCCACCCATAAAAATTATAGGGAATCGACGCGATAAATACAGACATTCCGTGATTGGCGTCTACTATTGGCCCATATCCTTTGAGAAGGCCTGCTATATAAACAGCCCATCCGCTTATTGGGATAAGGGTGCAGACAGGTGCACTGCCCGAATCAAGTTGATAAGCCAGCATCTCCCGCGATATTTTGTACTTGTCAGTGAGAGGGCGAGCTATCGGCCCCGCAAAAAGAGGGCTGAAATAATCGCTGAAAAATATCAATACACCAAGGCACCACCCTAGCCCCGATGCGCCTCTGCGAGTCTTGATAAAATGAGAAGCACTATCGGCAAAGGCCCCGATCACCCCTGCTTTCATATAAAAAGCTATCATGACACCAATAGAAACCTCTATCATGGCGACCCATATAAAGTCTCCGTTACCAAGAGCCGACTGAAAGAGCTGGGACATTCCCGTCGTGGGGTTGTAACTTGCCAGTAAAACACCGACGACACAGCCGAACAACAGAGAAAAAACCGCTTCTTTTGTCTTAAATGCAAGGATCAGAGCTAGAATAATGGGTAATAGGGATAACATGCCGCCGATTGCTACAACGTTCATATCTCATACCTCCTCTGATTGACTGCTTACTTGCTTATACACATAACCCGTTTGCACATTAATCAAATACAGCAACGGTGATTTCGATTGACAATGATGGATACCTATGTAGCAGTCTGCATTTTCACTCTTGGAATTTCATGTATGCCATTCCGAAAGTATCGGCTACCTGCTTACAAGTCAGCTTACCAAGGTATGCATTGACGCCGGGCACCAGGTGCGGGTTCTTTTTGCAGGCATCCTCAAGGCCAAGATCGGCTATCTGCAGGCCATAGCGAAGAGTCGCGTTAGTCAAAGCTGTTGTTGAAGTTCTCGGCGTAGCCCCCGGCATATTGGCCACACAATAGTGAACAACGCCGTCCACAACAAATACAGGATCGTCATGATAAGTGGCGTGAGTCGTCTCGCAGCACCCTCCCTGGTCAACAGCAACATCGACTATAACGCTTCCGGGCTTCATACTCTTGAGATAACTTTTCTTCAGAAGCTTCGGAGCCGCGCTCCCCGGAATGAGCACGGCGGCAATAACCAAGTCAGCCTCCGTTAGCTCGTTCTGAATGCTTGCCTCCGAACTGTACATCGTTTGAACCTGCGGCCCGAATACATCGTTTACAAAACGCAGGCGATCGAGGTTAATGTCCATTATCGTCACATCTGCGCCCATGCCAACAGCTAATTTACACGCATTAAAACCAACGACCCCCGCCCCGAGTATCACCACCTTACCCTTCTTCGTTCCGGGTACTCCGCTTAAAAGCACGCCCCTGCCTCCAAACGGCTTCTCAAGATATTTGGCACCCTCCTGCACGCTGAGACGCCCCGCAACTTCACTCATCGGAGTAAGGAGGGGAAGGCCTCCATTTCTGTCAGTTACGGTCTCGTATGCTACGGCCTTTGACTCTGACGCAAGCACCGCTTCGGTAAGCTTCCGATCCGCTGCGAGATGAAGATATGTGTACAATATCTGTCCCTTGCGCATCAACGCGTACTCCTGCTCAAGAGGCTCTTTCACCTTTATTATCATATCGGCCTTGCCCCATACATCGGCCACGCTCTCCAGTATCACAGCACCTGCTGCTCTATACTCATCATCGGAGAACGACGATCCGAGCCCTGCCCCATTTTCGATGATCACTTCATGACCGTGGGCGATATAATCCCTGACGTTGTCAGGCGTCATCCCAACCCTATACTCGTGTTTTTTTATTTCCTTGACACATCCCACTCTCATATACAACCTCCCCTTTCTTTCGATTTAAACCCTAAGAACCATCGCAACTTATATTTATTTTTACCTTTATGCGAAGCGTTCTTTTTGTTGACAAAAATCAATCACACATTGTGCATAAACGGCAACACCAGTAGCAAAAACCTTTTCATCTAATTCGAATCTCGGGTTATGGTGGGGATAAACAACGCCATCTGCATTAGCGCAGACCGAACCTAGGGTGCCAAATGCTCCCGGGACTTCGAGTAGGTAATAAGCAAAATCTTCTGTTCCCGTGCTCGCTTCCGGAATTTCTATCACATTTTCAGCACCAACGATTTTAGCTGCAGTCCTCATCAGAAAATCGACAACTTGACTATTATTTACAGTAGGCGGGTAGTATCTATTAAAGTTGATTTCAGCTGTTGCGCGATTTGCCTGCGCAATCAAAGGCAACATTTCTTTCAAGCGCCTTTCGATGTGATCCCGGTCATCGGGATTAAAGACACGGATGGTACCGCAAAATTGTGTTTGTTCCGGTATGATGTTCGGGACTGGGGAACCCTGGATTTTTCCAACAGTAATAACGGCTGCATGCAAAGGACTGATCTCGCGGCTAACAATTTTTTGTATTGCTTGCACCATTTCGCAGGCAATAAGCAGTGTATCTACACATTGATGTGGACGCCCTCCATGGCCGCCAACGCCCTTAACGTTCACCTCAAAGGCATCCACGGATGCCATCATAGAACCCTTGCGAATTCCAATTTGTCCATTGCCTACATTTTTAAAGATATTCCCAATATGCAAGTTAATCACAATATCAGGCTTAGGGTTTTCGAAACATCCCTCTTCAATCATTTGCTTTGCTCCACCTGTGGTTTCTTCGGCGGGTTGAAAGAGACCTATTACTTTCCCTATCCACTCATCCTTGTTGTTATTCAGTAGTTTTAAGGTACCCAGTAAAATAGCGACATGAGCGTCATGCCCACAGGCATGCATACAGCCCCCTGTTGCGGCAAATGGCAGACCTGTTTCCTCGGTAATCGGTAAGGCATCCATGTCAGCTCGCAACGCAAAAACAGGACCTGGGTGCCCGCTATCAATGACAACACGAATTCCCATATTGGAATAAGTCTCGTAATCAAGTTTTTGCTTGTCAAGCTCGTTTCGAATGAACAAAGTTGTTTTTGGCAAATCGGAACCAATTTCCGGGATTTGATGCAATTCCCGTCTCCAATGAATGATCTCCTGTTCAAGAATCTTGGCTTCTTCTTTAACGTTGAACATGTTCAAACCCTCCCTTAACAACGCTTGCAACACTACGCAAAAAACATGCTCCTTTATTCATATCCAATAACAACGCTTAGCATCGTAAGAATCGTTACCGCAATGTACAGATAAACCAATAGCTTCCATACCCATTTAACCCATTTGTCATAAGGAATATTTGCAATGCTGAGGCTTGCCATTAAAACACCGCTTGTGGGCCAGAGAGAATTGGATAGACCATCGCCGTATTGAAACGCCAAAACGGCTGTTTGCCTTGAAAATCCAAGAATATCTGCTAAAGGAGCCATAATAGGCATGGTTGTGGCAGCCTGACCAGATCCGGAGTTAATAAACAAATTGACGAACAACTGAAAAGGAACCATCAGACCTGCCGCTATGACGGGAGGAAGCCCGTTCAGCAAAGAGGATAAAGAGTGCAAAGTCGTATCGATAATTTGTCCATCGGTGAGGATTACTACCATAGCACGACAAAGGCCGACTAATAAAGCACCAAAGGTTAGAGCCTTTGCGCCACCAATAAACGCATTTGCAATGTCGGTGCTGTCCATACCGCCTATAAATCCACAAACAACGCCAAGCACAAGAAACAGCGAACTGATTTGAGTACTTGTACTCCAGCCGTTGGTTATTCCGTAAATCAAAACAATAAATCCTATCAAAACAGCCAGTAGGACGAGTTTGCGACGAGGAGTAAATTCTGCAATTTTATTGACATTGATATTCTCACTTAGGGCATCTTTTTCAAGATCAGCAACCAAGCTAAGTTCAGGATTTTTTTTGATTTTTGAAGCATATGCAATAATGTATATAATAGCGATCGTGAGAACAACCACGTGCGTTACCATACGATAGCCCATCCCGGAGAACAGCGGCAAACCGGCGATACCCTGCGCAACACCTACGGTAAACACATTCAACCAACCGGCGGCAAAACCGCAAATAGCGCCAATATTGATAATCGCCATACCCACTATGGCATCATACCCTAACGCACGAGCTAACATCACGCCAATGGGGATAAAGATCAACGTGGACTCTGCCATCCCAAAAGTGGCACCGCCAAGGGAAAAAATAAAAGTAATCCCTGCGAGTAACGTTTTGTCTTTGCCCTTTAATTTATTAATTGAAGCCCCAAGCCCGGCTTCAATTGCTCCGGTTGCGTTGATAATACCGAACGATCCTCCAATAATAAAAATAAGGGAGACTATCCACGCAACTTCTACCATTCCTGCTGGAATTGCCATTACCATGGATGCAGGACTGACAGGGGTCTGTTCTACAAAGTGAAAAGTGGATGGGACAACAAGCGTGCGCCCTGTGGTCTCATCTTTAGCGCGATCATAAATGCCCGAAGGGATAATATATGTCAAAACTGTAGATAAAATGATAAGAAGAACAACAAGCACATACGGGTGCGGGACTTTGAGCCATTTCTTTTTTTCCATTGTCTTTTCTCCGTCCTCTCAAAATTGTAAAGGCTATTCTTCAAAACATGCCATTGAAATCCAAGGATACGCTAGTTAATTCGCCCTTAAACTTACAAAAGAGATGCAACAACAAACGAGCAAGACGATGCATAAACAAAAGACTTTTATAGATTTTAAATTTATATCAAACTACGAACATAGCCCCCTTTGCATTAGCGTTCCCGTTTTTAAACGACACTCCAAACTAGCTCTTCCCAAAGAAACCATTTGCACAATCGGTTTTGCAGCACCTCCAACAGTAAAATACTTTTAAGAGTTTTTAAATGTATCCATCACTCGAAATTTAACACTAATCCATCAAGATGTCAACGACTAGTGCTTTGTTCAATTATTCACATTTTCATTTTGATTATTAGAAAAATTTTATCTATATACAGCTTAGTTTATGAGGGATAGCCCAGTTCTCAAGCATATAAAATCCCCCCTAGCATTTAGGGTTCTGGGGAGAATCATACGATCTCACTATGGCATGCGGGTACGGAAAGGTCGGTGTTTATGATATTTCAATAAAAAATAAAGCAGTGAAAAGATCTTATTGAATGATCTTTTCGCTGCTTTATGCTTTTTCAGTAATATTTTTAAATATTCGGTGACAACGATAAATATAAATAGGCTATCCTAACGAAGCACCTCATCGCAAAGATTTGTGTTTAACTGCACTTCCAGCTCTTTTCCTTTACGCAACGGAAGCAGAAGCATCAGCTTAACCATGAGGGCCTCGCGCGTCATGTCCCGAGCAGAAAAGACGCCCAGATCCAAAGCTCTTTGCCCTACCTCGTAAATGGTTGGGTCTGTTCCGCCAAAAGGAGCCTGTGTGCGCAAAACAAAGGGAATGCCCTTTTCTATCCCTCTTGCAATGGGTTCGAGAAGGTTTTCGTGCATATAAGGGATTCCGCCCAGTCCGTACCCCTCCAAAACAATGGCTTTGGGGGATACGTTGATGATGGCATCCAGCCAGGACACTTTCATTCCCGGAAAAACAGGGACAAGAGCGATATCTGTCTCCAATTCCGGCGTGGTTGTCCAAAAACGCTTTTCCGATAAAGCGGGAACATGTGCGTCCAGCCATGCGACCATACGCCCCTCATCGTCTTGCATTCTGCCCAATAAGGGATAATCCACACTGACAAAAGCATTTTTTCTGTGGCTGTCTATTTTTGTGGCTTTGGGACCGTGGATAAGGTGACCGGCAAAAGCGACGCTGACCCCTTTGCGTTGACACTGTGCCAGCTGCAGCGCAAACTGAAACGCAGTGTAAATATTTTCGGGAACATCGCTATCCGGCGCCTCCGGCGTCAACATGGAGCCGCTGATCACTACGGGTATCGACACATCGTTTAAAAGAAAAGAGAGCGCCGAGGATGTCCAAGCCAGCGTATCGGTTCCGTGCAATAAAACCACGCCGTCTTTTCCCGAAGCGTTTTCTCTGACACACTGCGCCATTTCCAACCAATCAAGCGGATTCATGTTGGAGCTGTCTTTGGAGAAGATATTCTTAATTTCAATGTCGTGCTGAAAATCTGCGAGATGAGGACAAGCCTCCAACAGTTTTTCACCGGGCAAAGCCGCAATAAATCCGTGTTCCGAGGCAACCGAGGCGATGGTACCCCCTGTCGTGAGCAATAGAAATTTCATAAACAAACCTCCTTATAAAATGCAGAGACGGAAGAACGATAAAAACCTAAAGACCGCACGCCCCATTTTACACAGTATAAAACGTTTACACAAAAAAGAAGATTCCCGATTCACCCCACGCGGTGCGTTTTGATGTGTTTTTTGATTTTTTTCATGGCCCAGTCGTAGTGGCTGGAGGTGGCGGAGACACAATAACTGCCGAGCGTCGTTGAACCCGTCCATGAGAAATATTTTTTCGTGAAGAGTTCTTCATCGGTGAAAGTCTCCATGATTCCCATCGCTTTGGCGTGGCTCTCTTTGAGCATTTCAATGGATGATTCATACGGTGTGCTCTGGTGTTTTTCCCATAGCTCCACATTCATTTGGGGGTACGTTTTCCAGTTATAAGGAGAGGGCAAGAACGGCTTTGTCTCTCCCGATTGATTTGAGGCAATCCAGTTTAAAAGCAATTGATGCCACTCATAGAGGTGAATGAGGATATCACGTAAATTCATGTCGCGATCCTCAAACAAAAACGTGGCTCGTTGTTCCTCGTCCGTCATGGAATCGATCAGATGCCACAATTTATCGTATTGATCCGCTGCCGATTGAATCAGCTCTTGTTTTGTTGCCGCACGCGCCATTGTGCATTCTCCTTTTTGGGAATTCAGTGCAATCCTCTATTTCCATTTTACAGGAAACGATGCCAATCAGAAACGGTTAATGGTGAGTTCGCTTTTTAACCCGTTCAGCTCAATCTCGTTTTTCGCGCTTGAGTTTGAAAAATCATCCGCTGCTATTCCGGCTTTTTTGTAGAGAATCTTGTTTGCGATGCCCTTGCACACCGCATGAAAATCCATGTCCGATGGAATGTGAAGGGTAGAAACGCCTTTTATCTGGTTGATATCTATTTTCCCCGTAAATCCATTGCACACCACGTCCATATCAAGGTTACAGTTGACTTCAACGTGCCCTTCAACGTTGTTTATGTTAAAAGACGACACTCTCCCGTCAAATTCGAACGATTCCAGCATCATATTTTTTACAGAAACTTCTTGTGTCTGCGCGGAAACTTCCACTCTTTGCACATATTGTTGCGGGATAAAAATTTTTACCGCAAGATCGCCTTTTATTTCCGACAACGGAACAGCGCCTGCGTGCTTAATATCCACATCCATTCGCCCTCTGTTATCATCCATTTTAACTTTCAATATTTTTTCCACATCAATCGTATTGGATGCCAGCAATATTCGGAGCTTCTCACCGCTATACCCCTCAAGCGATATTTTGTGAGCCTCCCCCAAAGACAGATCAAAATCCTTGATCCTGTCGATATCATACACCGTCAAGCTTTCATGCGTGTAATCCGTTTGCGTCTGAGCTGTTTGCGCTACATCCAGCAACTCATCCACCGATAGCGATAACAAGTTAGCAATGGCAATAATATTTTCTATTTCGGGCAAGCCTGTCCCCATTTCCCACTTGGTTATGGCTTGACGCGACACGTTCAGTTTCTCGGCCAGTTGTTCCTGAGATATTTTTTGCGCTTTGCGATATTCTTTTATCTTTTCCGATATGTTCATTGAATAGCCTCCTTCGGCGACATGCCCCTCTTTAGCGCGAAGGCTTTCGGCCTCCGCACTTGTAAATACCATCGCTACGGTAACGGTAATCGCAAACAACATAAAAATACGGATGAGTGCAGTAGACCGCAACACACTGATTTTTTTTGAAATAGCCATCATCCCCCTCCTTAGATGCAGGGCATTTTAGATGATTGTTCCCCATAAAACCAGCAACGCGCGTTTGCATCGTCTTGTTTTTCAGCTACGCCGCGTAGCAATGTCGGTTCCTGATTGGATTTTTTACTATTGAAGGACAAGGAGGTAAACGCTAGGTTTCTTTCTTGCTATCGAAACCTAGCCCAAACGCAAAAATTTTACGATCACAAAGGGTTAGCTCTTGATCTCTACCTTAGTAACTGCTTGGCGATTCATTTTTTTGACCGAAAACTCTCAAAACGCGCATGAACAAAATAAGGAACCACAAGAATAGATTATGGGCACCTCCGTGTTTCACTTAAAGCTCCTGTCTGTCCAATAGACTAAGCAGCGTCACAAAAAGAACCCAAAAAACCGTGGCGAATACTGCAGCGGATAGAAATATTGCTTTCCACTCCAGCTCCTCATCATCCTTATCGATCATGTCAAGAGCTAACTCTCGCGCCATATATGCTTGAGACGCAAGACCAACAATAATAATCGGTAGTGAGGTAACCAGTACGAACCCTAGCCAAACACCCACAGAACTCCCAAAAAACAAATCATACAAAAAGAAAAAAACGGCAACAATCAATACTGTGGACATAATGCTAAGAAGGCTACCCGGATCATTACGAGCTAGATAGCCATAAGTAACAGCTAGGCCAAAAACACTTATCGTAATCAACAGAATGTTCATTAACGATTCAGGGGCAAAAATATTAAAGACATTTGTTATAATCAAACCTTGCACAGAAGTAATCGTTACATAAAGAAAAAACATGGTAAAGGCATTTAGTTTATCGTTAAACTTCTCCATGAGGGGCATCGCGGTTCCCCAAATCGCTAGTAACACCCAAAAAATCCACCCCATAGATCGGTCGTCGGGCGTTACTGTCACTAGATAACGCATCATCCCCAACTTATACGCACAATAGCCAATGTAAATGCTGCAAATGATGGAGAAGATCGTAAGCGCATAAACTCTAAGCGAAAAGTAGAGAACATATTCCGCAACCTCTTCCTCGCTCCGGGCTTGTGCTCGAAAAATAACGTTCACGTCCTGCTCTGCCATTTAAACCAACCCCCTCTCTGTAAAAAAACCGATTTTATGTGAACTTCAACTGTGTAACGGCATCATCTCAAAGGCTTGCGCTTCAGCCATCTGGACACATCCACATGTTGTTTAAAATGAATGATTATTTGAGTGCGCGCTTATTTTTAATATTGAGAATAATTTATAGCGTATCTTCATGGATCATACGAGTAAGCCCCATGCCTGTCAATTAAATTACAAACAAACGCGCTTCGGGGAAATCCCGAAGCGCGTTTGTTTGATATCAACTCTGCAACACCGCAAAAATGACAGCGGATAGTGCATCGTCCACCCCAAACTCAAAAATTTTACTGCAACAGCTCTGCCAAAGACTGTTTTAATACGGCCTCAAGCTGATCTGCCGTCGTGGTTGCAATTGGTTTTCCCTTGTGAAAGAGAACGACTCCTCCGGCGGTTCCCGCAATGCCGAGATCCGCTCCCGCCGCCTCTTGCGGCCCGTTGACCTCGCACCCCATGATCGCAACGGTAAAGCCATCGGGCAGCGGGGGCAGAAGAGGAAGTATCTGCTCCACCAGCTGTTGGACATCCACCCGACGGCGGCCGCAGCCGGGGCAGCTGATCAAGTTGATTCCGCGCTTGCGCAGCTCCAGAGAACGCAGGATACCGTAGCCGACGCGCACCTCTTCGACAGAGGGAGAGGACAGACTGACGCGTAGCGTATCCCCTATCCCCTGGGCAAGCAAAATGCCGATTCCCGCAGCGCTTTTAACGGCACCCAACACCCCGGGCCCCGCCTCCGTAATACCGATATGAAGCGGAAAGGGGTATTTTTGAGAAAGGATGGCGTTCGCACGAATGGTCTGGGGCACCGAGCTGGATTTAGCGGACAACAGCAGATTGTCAAAGCCGTGATCCAGTAAAACAGCCAATTGTTCCTCAACAGCCAAAACCAGCGCCATCGCCGAATCGCCGTTCGCCGACTCCATCTGAGAGCGGCTGACGGACCCTCCGTTGGCTCCTATACGGATAACGGCGTTGTGGTCCTTTGCCGCAGCCAAAACTTCTAAAAGCCCGGCTTGGCTCCCCATGTTTCCGGGGTTGATGCGCACAGAAGCCACTCCTGCTTCTAACGCCGCAATGGCTAATTTATGGTTAAAATGAATATCGCCCATGATGGGGATGGGGGATTCCCGCACCACTTGCGACAGATCTTTGCCGAGCTCAGCAGCGGGGAATGCAATGCGAACCA
>JAGPAO010000114.1 GCA_018063805.1 Synergistaceae bacterium
CACGCGGAATTAGCGGAAAAAATGGCCGCAACGGAGAAAAACCCTCAGCGTAAAGAAGAACTTCTCAAGATAGCTGAAGTTTGCCGTTGGGTTCCTGCCAATGCTCCACGCAATTTCTGGGAAGCCGTCCAGATGTACTGGTTTGTCCACTTGGGATCGATTACGGAGCTGAACGGTTGGGACGCACAGAGCCCCGGACACTTGGATCAGCATTTGGGTCCTTTTTATGAGAGGGATCTTGCGGCCGGAACCATCGACAGGGATAAGGCAAAGGAGCTTCTCTCCTGTCTGTGGGTTAAGGTCAACAACACTCCGGCACCTCCCAAGGTGGGTGTTACCGCAGCGGAGAGCGGAACGTACAACGATTTCACCAACATCAATCTGGGGGGACTGCTTCGCGACGGCTCTGATGGGTCCAACGAAGTAACCTATATCGCCTTGGAAGTGTTTGACGAACTGCGCTTGCTTCAGCCCCAGGGGAATATTCAGGTCAGCCAGAGGACGCCGGATCGCGTGCTTCGCGCCGCATCTCGTGTTATACGCAACGGAATGGGTTATCCCTCTCTCTTTAATGCGGATGTCGTCATTCAGGAGCAGATGCGGGTGGGCAAGACACTGGAAGATGCACGCGAGGGTGGAACGAGCGGTTGTATCGAGACGGGCGCAGCCGGTAAAGAAGCCTATCTGCTCCACGGCTATCTCAATACATCAAAAGTGCTCGAATTGGCTCTCAACGATGGTGTCGATGCTCTGACAGGCAAGCAGGTCAGCATTAAGACGGGGAACGCCAAGGATTTCAAGAGTTTTGAAGATCTCTATGCCGCATTTGAAAAGCAGCTGGATTATGCCATCAGCACAAAGGTCGAGGTGGATAACTACCTTCGCTCTCGCTATGCCATCTCCATGGCGGCAACCTTTTTGTCTGTTGTCGTCAGCGATTGCATTCAGAACGGTAAGGATTATTACAACGGTGGGCCGCGTTACAATACCGATTATATTCAATGCACGGGTATTGGAACCGTTACCGATAGCTTGAGCGCCATCAAGAAGCATGTGTTTGAGGAAAAAATGGTTTCTCTTGATAAGCTGGTTGATGCGTGCAATAAGAACTGGGAGGGTGAAGAGGCTCTGCGCCTGACTCTCTGGAATAAAACCCCGTTCTTCGGCAACGATGATGACTATGCGGATACCATTATGCAGAAGGTTTACGATAGCTTGTTTAACGCGATTGACGGACGGACGAGTATTTTGGGTAAAACGTATCATCTCAACATGCTCTCGACTACTTGCCATAACTACTTTGGACAGAAGACTGCGGCTACCGCAAACGGCCGTTTTGCTGGGACGCCGGTTTCAGATGGAACCTCGCCGAGCCATGGTGCAGATCGCAATGGCCCGACGGCTGTGGTTAAATCTTTGGGCAAGATGGACCAGGTTAAATCGGGCGGTACCCTGTTAAATCAGCGCTTTATCCCCTCCGTTTTAGCTGGGGAAGAGGGAATCGACGGCATGGTGAACTTAGTTCGCACGTACTTCAAGTTGGGCGGTCATCACATTCAGTTTAACGTTGTGGATGAAGCCGTTCTTCGGGATGCGCAGAAAAACCCGGATCAGTACCGCGGGCTTTTGGTTCGCGTCGCCGGATACAGCGACTACTTTGTCGATTTGGACGAGTACCATCAGGAGGAAATCATCGCACGTAAAGCTCAAGAGGCATTTTAAAACGCAGCGTGTGATTAGGATCAATAATAAGTAAAACAGAGGGAGGGGCTCAGTTGAGCCCCTCCCTCTGTTTTAAAGTAGTTTTAAATCGGAGAACGCCGTGTCAAGGTGCTGTTTCATCAAATCGATAACTCTGTCTTTGCTGTCTCCTCTCAATATGTCTACGATCGATCGGTGTTCGTCGAGGCTTGGGTTGTTTTGAAAATCAAAATAATCCTCGTAAAGAGCCATGAAAATGACCGATTGAGAGAGCAAAATGTTCAAGTGCTTGCACAAGACCCCATTCCCCCCGGATTCCGCAATTAAAAGGTGGAATTTGGTGTTGATGTCAGGATAGAGCAGGTGGTCCCCCCCGTTGTAGATTCGCTCCTCCTCTTCCAGGCATTCCTCCAAGCGAGAAATCAAAAGCGGTGTCACATTTGGCAGGGCCTTTGAGAGCGCCCAGCACTCCAATTTAGTGCGCATCTCATAGGAATCCAGAACTTCTCGGCGCGTGGGGGAGGCTACCCACACGCCGCAACTTGGGATTAGGTTAACCCATCCGTCGTTGGATAGTGCGCGTAATGCCTCTCGGACAGGGGTTCTGCTGATCGCAAGCTGTTCGGAGAGGGTTGATTCAGCAAGACGCTGTCCCGGCTTTAGCGATTTATGCAGAATCAGCCCCTTAATTTCACTGTATGCAAAATCAACCATGCTTCCCTCAATTTGATTTTTCATTTGATTAACTCCCGTCATAAAATCATTCTCATTCTAAAAAATAGGTGCAGTGGCTTCCCTCTAAATCTATTCCTCAATGGAAAAAACTATTGACATTTAGTGTACAACAGTATACAGTTGGATGCAATACGCATCATTCGCTTTCACAATATTTATGTACTGCAGAATCGCAAAAATAAATGGAGGTGTATTTTTTGAAATACGTCAGAATGCCCATAGAGGCGGAATCTCCCGAGCAGTTTGGTTACGGTAATATCAAGTATAACTTGTCCGAGAGTTCCGTTAGAGACAGGACGCTCAAGGACATGGGGATCGTAGTGGACGATGCCCTTCTTTATTACGGAGATCACGAGGGAATCCCGAAACTGCGGGAGGTCATTGCCAAGCGAAGCGGATTGAATTCAAAAGATGTTATTGTGACGGCGGGGGCTTCGACGGCCCTTTTTATGATCGCTACCTCTTTTTTGGAGAGAGGGGATCACATGGTTGTGGCGCGTCCCAATTACGCGACGAATATTGAAACCCCCAAGGCCATTGGAGCGGATATCTCCTATCTCGATCTGAAATTTGAAGAGGGATACCTTGTGGATCCGAAAAAACTGGAAGCTCTGATCCGCCCGAACACGAAATACGTTAGCCTGACGAATTATCACAATCCGACCGGAACGCAAATCTCCGATGACACGATAAAAGAAATCATCGCTATTGTGGAGTCCAAGGGGTGCTACCTCCTTATGGATGAAACGTACCGAGAGATGGCGTATGGTCAATTGCCGGTGGTTGCCGCGACGCTAAGCGATAGAGTGATCAGTGTTTCGTCCATGTCCAAAACGTACGGGATTCCGGGAATTCGTATCGGCTGGCTTGCAACGCAAAATAAAGCTCTTTTTGAACAGTTTTTATGTGCAAAAGAGCAGATAGGCATTTGCGGCAGTGTCATTGATGAGGAAATCGCCTATAAAATGCTCTCTCAGGCCGATGAATGGCTTTTGGAAAATGGCAAACATATCAAACGTGCTTTTGAATACACAAAATCCTGGATAGCTCAGGAGGAGTATATGGAATGGGTGGAGCCCAAGGGGGGCGTCGTTTGTTTCCCAAGGGTAAAGGAATCGGCGGGTGTTGATATGGACAAATTTTACACGCTCCTTCTTGAGAAGTATAAAACGTATGTGGGGCCCGGGCACTGGTTTGAGCAATCCAGGAACCACATGCGCATCGGTTTTGCCTGGCCGCTTTTTGATGAACTGACGGCAGGGTTTGCCAATATTTCCAAGGCGCTCAGGGATGCAAAATAAAAGTAAAGATTAAAAAACCGAGCGGGGTAATGGTGATCCTCGCTCGGTTTTTAATCTCTATTTCATACAGAGTACAATCCTATGGAGGTGTTCTTAATGGAAGGAAAGGTTCTTTCAAGACGTCCCACATTTATTGAATCGGCATTAGCATTGATTGTATGCGCTATCATCGTTGGTGTCGGAGTGTTTAAATATCATGTGGATCCCCATATTCCCATTGTCATCTGTACTATTTTTGTCTCTTGTGTTGGAATGTTTGTTCTTCGTGTGCCCTGGAAGAAGCTGGAGGAGGGACTCGTCACCTGCGTCAGCTGTTCTGTTTCCGCTTTTGTTATTCTGATGATGGTCGGGCTTGTCATCGGTTCTTGGATTGTCAGCGGTGCTGTTCCTTCTATTATCTACTACGGACTTAATATTATTTCCCCAAAGATATTTTTGTTGGCCGCTTTGTTGATATCTGCTGTTGTGGGTCTTGCCACGGGAACCTCGTGGGGGACGATCGGTACCATTGGGATTGCTCTGATGGGAATCGGAGAAGGTCTTGGAATTCCGGCACCGATGACCGCCGGCGCTGCTATTTCCGGGGCGTATTTCGGTGATAAAATGTCTCCTCTTTCTGATACTACAAATTTGGCTCCGGCTCTCGCCGGAACGGATCTTTTCACGCATATCCGCGCGATGTGCTGGACAACAGGTCCTTCTATGGTCATCGTGGCCGTGATCTATTATTTTTTGGGTTTGAAGTATGGAGGAGGCGCTTTTGATCCCGCAAAAATCCAAGCTATTCAGGGTTTGATGGCTGCTGAATTTCATATCAGCATCATTGGTTTTATCCCGCCGATTTTAGTTATCGGTTTGTCCATTGCGAAGGTTCCCGCTTTACCCGGTGTTTTTGCCGGGATTGTTTCCGCCTCCCTTCTTGCTCTGATGAACGGCACGGATCTGGGCGACCTTTTACGCATCTTGCACAACGGATATGAAACGAAAGTTGCGGGCGCGATTGCAGGAACGGAAAGCTTGAGTAAAGTGGCAGAAATTCTTGCCGCCAATAATGTTGTCGGTATCAGTGCGGAGATGGCGAAAGATGCCTCCGGTGTTCTTACCGAACTTTTAAACCGAGGCGGCTTGGATCAGATGATGTGGAGCGTTTCTCTGATTGTCATCGCTATTTCCTTTGGCGGCATTATGGAGACAATCGGTTTTCTCGAGGTGCTTCTGGGCGTTATGCTGAAAGATGTCAAATCTATTGGAGGAACCATTTTGGCAACGGGGATCGCCTGCATTATGTCCAATGTGTTCTTGGGAGAGCAGTATTTATCCATCGTCATGCCGGGGCGTATGTTTGCCTCCGTTTATAAAGAGCGCGGTTTTGACCCGAGGATGCTCTCTCGTTCTCTCGAAGATATGGGCACTCTCACCTCTCCGCTTGTTCCGTGGAATACATGCGGCGGTTATTTATCCAGCATGCTCGGGGTCTCTACATTGGCATATGCTCCCTATGCCCTTCTTTGCTACATCAATCCGATTGTCTCCGTATCGCTGGCGTTTCTCGGAATCGGTAATTTTTATATTGATAAAAATGTCGATGAACCGGAAGAGCCCGCAATGGCAGAGGTGTAAGAAGGTCTTACAGCTGTGTTATGATCTTTTTCAGAGGGGCGGGGTTCAATACCCGGCCCCATCTTTTATGAGGTGATGAAATGAATGCGATGAAGGTTCGGGAAGATACAAAAAATACTAAGGAACTAAAGCTTCTTCTGGTTGGTTTTGGGAATGTGGGGCAGAAAGTCTCGCAGATTCTTTTTGAAGAAAGGCAGCGTTTCGAAAATCTTAAAGGGTTAAACGTCAAAGTGGTGGGCGTGATGGGACGCAGCAAGGGCTCTATGGCGAACCCGGATGGGTTGGATATGCCGGAGTTGCTCAAAATGCTGGAATTAAACGGGAAGTTTGATCCAAAGCACCGCGATTTTTGTACGCTTGATTCTCTGGAAGCGGCGCAGACTCTTGATTATGATGTTCTGATTGAATTATCAAGCCTTTCGGTAGAACAAAAGGGAGAGCCTGCCGTCAGCCATATCAAAGCGGCCATGAATCGCCATCGCCATGTGGTTACCGCCAACAAAGGGCCGGAGGCCTTTGCCTTTAATGAGCTGGACACTCTCGCAAAGGAGAAGGGCGTTCTCTTTCTCTACGAGACCATTGTGATGGATGGCGCCCCTATTTTTAACTTGGCGTTTAAGACGATGCGCGGATGTAAAATCAAAGGGCTGAGCGGAATTCTCAACTCCACGACAAATTATATCTTGAGCTGTATGGAGCGGGGGGAGAGCTTTGAATCCGCTGTCTTGGGAGCCCAGAAGAAGGGGCTTGCAGAAGCCGATCCGTCGGATGATATCAACGGATGGGATGCCGCCGTTAAAATCGCCGCCCTTGCCAATATCCTGATGGACGCAGGGATAACGCCTCAGGATATGGAAGTTACGGGGATCGCCGGCGTCACTCCGGCTAAAGCGCAAGAAATAGCCGCATCCGGGAAGCGTCTTAAGATGATCGCCTCGGCGTGGAGGGATGAGCAGGATAAAGTCTGTGCTAAAGTTGCGGTAGAGGCGTTGCCCGCAGGACATCTTTTCGCCAACGTATCGGGAACGGGGGCTGCGCTGCGCTTTGAAACGGATTTGATGGCTCCCGTGCTTATGATTCAGGAATCTCCTGATTTATACGATACGGCGTACGGTGTGATCAGTGATA